>JAISOJ010000064.1 GCA_031275735.1 Dysgonamonadaceae bacterium | reverse complement strand
CTGTTACGTGTTTTTCTTTTCGCTTCATTCAAGATTCCTTCGCCGTCAATGGAACCTGCGATTTTTCCCGGCGATTATATTATTGTCAATAAACAAATTCCGGGTCCTCGGATCATCAAGAATTTCTTTTCATCGCAAAAGAATGACCGATGGGAGATTAAACGCTTCAAAGGCGTACGAAAAATCAAGCGGAACGATGTGCTGGTTTTCAATTTCCCCTACGAGTCGGACGGAAACAAAATAGAGTTGAATTTGAATGTGAATTACCTGAAGCGTTGCGTAGCCGTTCCGGGCGATACGTTTTATATCGAAAACGGGATTTATAAAGTAAAAAGCTGTCCGGACGTATTGGGCAATTACGACAATCAATATCGTTTTTTCCAACTAACTGCGGGGAATATTCAGCCGGAAATTTTCAATTGTTTCCCGTTTGATTCCCTGTATAATTGGACTGTAAAATCGTTCGGACCGTTGTATGTCCCGAAAAAAGGCGACGCCCTGCGGATCGATTCCGCAAATATTCTGTTGTACGGTAATTTGATCCGGTACGAAACCGGCGAGGAAATTCCAAAGGATTTGCAAACTTACGTTTTTCAACAAAATTATTATTTTATGGCGGGCGATTATGTTTTCGATTCGCGCGATTCGCGTTATTGGGGTCTATTGCCCGAAGACCACATCGTCGGGAAAGCGGCGTTTATTTGGAAATCAAGAGATATGTATACCGGCAAATACCGGTGGAATCGTTTTTTTAAGAAAGTAAGATGAGGGAGTTATGAGTTATGATGGGAAACTAAAAATGATGAAAATGCAGGTGAAACGGATTGGCAAGGAAATAGTGAATGGGATTTTGCTGATTCCATTCGGTTTGGTATTGGCTACGGTATTTATTGTGGATCAAGGTTTAGCGCATGGCGTTGTTTCCGGCAAATATTTTTGGTTTTACGGCGCAATGGGTATAACGGTTATCGCGGCTTTATTTTCTGTGGTTTGGAATAGGCAAAAAGTATCTTTTTCGATTTTGGACGGGTTAGTTACGCTGTTTTGTTTGTCGGGTTTAGTTGTTTCATACGTGTATCAGGAAACTTGGACGACTAAATGCATCTTATTGCTGCTTTTGTGGGTATTTTATTGTTGTGTCCGGATTTTCTGCTCGCAAAACAAACGGAATCTTCCGGTTTTAGCTTTTTTCTTGGTTATCACCGGCTTAATAGAAGCTATCTGGGGCTTAAAACAATTGTACGGATTCTCTTTTTCACAACACGCTTTGTTTAAAACCACCGGCTCGTTCTTTAACCCGGGCCCCTACGCAGGATACTTGGCTGTAGTGTTTCCGCTGGCTTTGTATTTTTGGCTGCACGGTACACGCAGCAAGACAAAAACTCTTAACTCTTCGTTCTTAACTCTTAACTCAATAACTTGCGTGGCGATTTTTTTGATTCTTCCGGCCGCGATGAGCAGAGCGTCGTGGTTGGCCGCCGCCGCTGGAAGTGCGATAATTCTTTTTACTTGCTACGGACAAAAGATTTTTGAAAAAGTATCCCGCGTCCAACGCATAATAATAGTCGTTTCCCTTCTTTTGGTTTTGATTACTGCACTCGTAGGCATTTATCTCCTGAAAAAAGATTCGGCAGACGGGCGGGCTTTGATGTGGAAAATATCGTTGCGTGCAATTCCCAAACATCCTTGGGGAGTAGGTCTGGGAAATTTTTCGGGCGCATATAGCGACGAACAAGCGATTTATTTTGCTTCGGGACAAGCCTCGGAACAGGAAGAATTAGTGGCTGGAAGTCCGGAATACGGATTCAACGAATACCTGCAAATCTGTATCGAATGGGGTGTTGTACCTTTCCTGTTGTTTTTGGCGATCATAGCGGGAAGTATTTATATTGCCTGCAAGCGGAAATTATGGGCATGGCTCGCTTCCCTGATTTCCCTGTTGGTTTTTGCCGGAATGTCGTATCCGTTCGGTGTATTGCCTTTTGCAATCGTTTTGGTTTTCTTGATAGCGGCGATAGCTGTAAATACGGATGAAATGAAAAACGCCGGTTTTCGACTATTTATTTTAAAAATGCGTCTCAACCCGCGTTATCTGTGCTGTCTATGTTCAATGCTGTTGTTCGTTGTTGTATTTTGCTTATACAATCGTTATCCGACTTACGAAGCATATAAAAAATGGAAACCGTTGCAGATATTGTATCAGGCGAAAGCTTACGAATCGGCAAAAAAAGATTATGATGCGCTTTATCCGTATTTGAACGACCGGATTTATTTTCTGTTTGAATACGGACAAGTACTGTCTCATACCGAAAATTACGGAAAGAGCAATGAAATCTTGCGTCAGGCGTCGCGAATCAGCTGCGATCCCATGATTTATAATATCATGGGAAAAAATTACCAGGCATTGAAAGCATATCGGCAAGCGGAAGATTGTTTTATCCATGCTACACAAATAGTGCCGAATCGCTTGTATCCCTGGTATCTTTTGTGTAAATTGCAAGCCGAAATGGGATTGCTCGACAAAGCAGCGGAAACGGCGGAAATCGTGCTGACAAAAGAGCCGAAAGTGCAATCGACGGCGGTAAGGGAAATGAGGGAGGAAGTTAAAAAGTTAAGAACTAAGAGTTATGAGTTATAGGTTATAAGTTATGAGTTATGAGTTATAGAGTGTATTTATTGTGTTTTCTTTGTTGTGTAATGCTTGCTTGTTCAAGCGATAAAAAAGAGCCAGCCGAAGACGGGAGCGTTTCTACCATTCTGCCGGACGAAGAGAGTGAAGTGAGGGTTATGAGATTGGAATACACCGATTTTAACCACGAATTGATAGCTAACGGTACGGTTGCCGCGCAAAAGAAAGCGGATTTGCAGTTTTCGACTCAAGAAAATATTTCCGCTATTTATGTGAAAAATGGAGATAAAGTGGTTAAGGGACAAAAAATAGCTCAACTCGATCCGTTTAAATTGCAAAACAGTTTGGCGCAAGCCCAGGATCAATTGGAACGTTCCCGCTTGGAATTGCAAGACGTATTAATCGGTCAAGGGTATTCTTTGAACGATACCGCCGCGATACCTCAAGACCTTATGCAATTGGCTAAAGTGAAAAGCAATTACGACCAGAACCGCATCCAATACGAATTGGCGGATTATAATTACAAAAATTCCGTATTGTATGCTCCTTTCGACGGCGTAGTAGCCAATTTATTTACCCAAGCGTATAATTTGCCGGAATCGGGACAAGCTTTTTGTACCGTTATTGATAACCGTTATCCGGAAACGGATTTCAAAGTACTGGAAAGCGAATTGCCGCTGGTACATATAGGCGATAAAGTAGAAGTTGTTCCTTTTTCTTTTCAGCAAACGGTTTGCGAAGGTCGTGTAACGGAGATCAACCCGATGGTCGATAAAAACGGCATGGTCAGGGTAAAAGCCCAAATCAATAATCCGCAGAATCGATTGTACGATGGCATGAACGTGAAAATACGCTTGCAACGTTCGATAGGAAAACAGCTGGTCATTCCTAAAGAGGCCCTCGTTTTGCGTACCAATAAAAAAGTGGTGTTTACCTTGAAAGAACATAAAGCGCAATGGGTCTATGTTCAAACCGGATTTGAAAACTCGACCGGTTATGTTGTCACCGAAGGCTTAGCCGAAGGCGATAGCGTAATTTATGAGGGAAATATCAATTTAGCCCACGAAAGCCCGGTGAGAGTTAAAAACTAAAAGTTATGAGTTATGAAAAAGAGAGATTCGATATTGAGGGAGAAAAGCTATAAGTTTGCAATTAGGATGGTACGCCTCTCTCGGTTTTTACAACAAGAGAAAAAGGAATTTGTTTTGCGTAAACAAATTTTAAGAAACGGAACGGCTATCGGCGCTTGGGTCCGGGAAACGGAATATGCTCAAAGTGACGCCGATTTTATTAATAAAGTTAGCGTCTCTTCAAAAGAAGCAAACAAAACAGATTACTGGTTATCCTTGCTTAAAGATACCGATTATATTGATGTGAAATTATACGAGAGTCTTTTTCATGATTACGACGAACGCATTAGTATGCTCGTTTCTACCATAAAAACCATGAAAAGCAAAAAACGCTTAACTCTTAGTGCTTAACTCTTATGGTAAAGTTTCTGATTCATCGCCCAATCGCCGTTTGCATGGCATTTACGGCTTTTTTCATTCTCGGTATCATTACCTATTTGAATGTGCCGGTTTCATTGTTGCCGGATATTGCTATTCCGGAAATTACCGTTCAGGTATCCGGAAAGAATCGGTCGGCGAGGGAATTGGAAAATACGGTGACTAATCCGATTCGTCAGCAATTATTACAAATCGGGACAATGCGGGATATCCGTACGGAAACGCGTGACGGTAATGTGATTATCCGTTTAAGTTTTGAATACGGATCCAATACGGATTTGGCTTTTATTGAAGTAAATGAAAAGATCGATGCGGCAATGAATTATATCCCACGGGATATCGACCGGCCGCAAGTGATTAAAGCCAGCGCAACGGACATACCGGTGTTTAACCTGAATTTGACATTGAAAGAAGATGCTGCATCGGAGGCGCAATTTCTTGATCTTTGCGAATTTGCCGGAAATGTGATTAAAAGGCAAATCGAACAGCTTCCTCAAGTAGCGATGGTGGATATGACGGGTTTGGTCAATAAAGAAGTAATTATTTCGCCTGAAAATAAGTTATTGAATATTACAGGAATCACACTTTCCGATATTGAATCCGCTTTGAACGATCACAACATTGAGCCGGGTAGTATGATTGTCCGCGACGGTTACTACGAATACAATGTGCGGTTCTCTTCTGTTTTACGCACGGTAGAAGATGTGCGGAATATTTATTTTTGGAAAAACGGGAAAATTTTCCAACTGAAAGATTTGGCTCAAGTAGAAATTATTCCGGAAAAAGAAAGAGGATTGGCTTTGTATAACGGGAAGCGGGCGGTTACGATGGCGGTTATCAAGCAAACAGATGAAAACATGTCGGAAATGCAAAAATCGTTGAATCAAGTGATTAATCATTTACGTGCGAGTTATCCGGAAATTGAATTCAATATTTCGCAAAACCAGACGGAACTGTTAGACTATACTATTTCTAATTTACAACAGAATTTGATTTTAGCATTTATTTTTGTTTGCTTAGTTTCCATTTTGTTCATGCGCGACGTCAAATCGCCGCTGATTATCGGCATTAGTATGTTTATTTCGTTGATTATCAGCTTAATGTTCTTTTATTTGTTTCATATTTCCCTCAATATCGTTTCCTTAACGGGATTGATACTGGCGCTGGGAATGATGATTGATAATTCGATTATTGTAACGGACAATATTGGTCAATACCGGCAACGAGGCTTATCGATCGACGAAGCTTGTATCAAGGGAACGAGCGAGGTCATTATGCCTATGTTGAGTTCGGCATTTACGACGATTGCCGTTTTTGTGCCTTTAATCTTTTTGAGCGGCATAGCCGGCGCACTCTTTTTCGATCAGGCTTTTTCGGTTACAATTGGTTTGCTGGTTTCGTATATCACCGGAATCATGTTATTGCCGGTACTGTATAAAATTGTTATGCGCAAGTCGCAGGGAATGAAACGTTCGAAGGAACATACTAAACGTCCTTTCTTGTTTCCTTCTTTTTCGATTGAAAAGATATACGACGTCGGCGTCGAATGGATTTTTTCCCATAAGATTTTGACAACAACTATATTGTTGATCGTTTTTCCTTTGTGCTTTGGACTATTCACAATTATACCGAAGGAAAAAATGCCGGATATTTCGCAAAACGAATTGCTGGTAGATATCGAATGGAATGAAAACATTCATGTAGCAGAAAATCGGGACCGCGTCCAAGCCTTATTGACTTTTTTGGAGGACCGGACGGTAGAACATTCGGCTTTAATCGCCCAACAGCAGTTTTTGTTAGACCGAGATAGAAAACAAACCTTGTCGGAAAGTCAGGTATATTTAAAAGTGCCTCATAAGAAAGATGTGAATCGGATAAAAAAAGAGATTGAGACTTATTTTTCCGGCCATTATCCGCAGGCTATTTTTTCTTTTTCTCCGGCCGGAACAATTTTTGAGAAAATATTTACGGTTGGCGAACCCGATCTGACGGTGGAATATTACGCCCGCAACCGGACGGAAATTCCTGACGTGCAAGAGGTACGGAATTTGGAAAAAGAATTGCAAGACCTTACTGATGAAACATTGGTAGGGGCATCTTTTCAAAAGCAATTGAATATACACATCGATTACGAAAAATTAGTGCTTTATAAAGTATCGTACAACGATCTTTACCAAGCCTTGAAGACCGGATTCAACGAAAATGAATTTTCATTTCTCCGCTCGTATCAGCAATATCTTCCTATCGTTTTGGGAGATGAAAAACAAAATGTGCGGGACGTCATTGATAATACCTTGATTTATACTTTACCGGATGAAAACGGGCAAAAAAATCAAATTCCTTTGAGCATTTTTGTCTCCCTTACTCCTGCAGAAGATTTAAAAACAATTGTGGCCGGTAAAAAAGGCGAATACATCCCAATGGATTTTTACGATGTGAAACAAGCGGAAAAAACGATTCAAATCGCTAAAGAAAATGATCAAAAAAATGACCGATGGGAAATTGACTTTTCCGGAAGTTTTTTCTCCAATAAACGAATGATCAATGAATTGCTTATCATCTTGTTTATTTCTATTTTGTTGATGTACTTTATTTTAGCTGCACAGTTCGAGAGTTTTGTTCAACCCTTGATTATTCTGTTGGAAATTCCGATAGATGTAGCGGCTGCGTTGGGACTGTTGTTTGTTTTGGGTCATACTTTGAATTTGATGTCGGCAATAGGAATCGTTGTTACCTGTGGAATTATCATTAACGACAGTATTTTAAAAGTGGATATTATGAACCAATTGCGGAGGGAAGGTTATCCGTTAATGGAAGCGATTCATGAATCCGGGCGCCGCAGGTTAAAAGCGATTTTGATGACCAGTTTGACTTCGATCGTTTGTATGGCTCCTTTGCTGTTCAGTCATGATATGGGTTCGGAATTAGAAAAACCTTTGGCCATTGCGACTATCGGCGGAATGATTATCGGAACGCCGGTAAGTTTGTTTGTCGTACCTTTGGCGTATTGGAGAATTTATAGAGTTAAGAAAGGAGTTAAGAATTAAAAACTAAGAATTAAGATATGAAACATTCTTGTTTACCCGTCTACTTGTCTACTCATCTACTTGTTTACTCGTCTACTTGTCTACTTGTCTACTTGTTTACTTGTTTACTTGTTTACTTGTCTACTTGTTTACTTGTCTACTTGTTTACTTGTCTACTTGTCTACTTGTTTACTTGTCTACTTGTCTACTTGTTTACTCATTTGCGTATAAAAAAGACGGGGATTTGTTTATTTTTGGGTGTTTTTTGTTCGATAGTTGTCACAAGGGCGCAAACGGAGGAATTGACGTTGAGCCGCACGATTGAAATAGCAGCCGATAGTTCGCTTCAGGCTTTCCGGGCTAAGAATCTATATCAGGCAAGTTTTTGGGAATTTCATTCGTTTAAGGCAGCCAGGCTTCCATCGTTAAAACTAACTATGACGCCGATACAATATTACCGGGATATAACGCGGCGTTATGATTCGGGAAGCAACTTGGATGTTTATCGCGCACAGCAATCGTTATATTCTTCCGGAAATTTATCAATTCAGCAAAATCTGGATTGGACGGGAGGTACTTTTTATATTGATTCGGAATTGGGTTATATCCGGAATTTCGGCGACAATACCTATTCGCAATATACCAGTATTCCTTTCCGGGTAGGTTATTCCCAAAAATTATTCGGATTCAATAGTTTCAAATGGGAAAGAAAAATTGAGCCGCTGAAGTATGAAAAAGCGAAAAAACAATACCTGTACGATCGGGAAGCTATTTCAGAAACCTCTACCGAATATTTTTTCAATTTAGCGATGGCGCAAACAGAATACGATATGGCAAAAGGCAATGTGTTGTCGAGCGATACTTTGTATCGAATCGGGCAAGAACGTCATAAAATCGCTTCCATATCGCAAGCCGATTTGCTTACCTTGCGCTTGGATGCTGTAAATGCTCAAAACAGTTTGAAAAACGCTGAAATTAGCCTGAAAAGAGCGATGTCCGATTTTGTTTCGTACTTAAACAAAGATAAAGAAACCCACATACGCTTAGTTCTTCCCGACCGGACAAAAGATATAGCTATTTCTTTAGATAAAGCCTTGCAATATGTCAGGGAAAATAATCCGGACTTATTAGGTAACAAGCAAGAAATAATGGAAGCAGAACGCGAAGTGGATCGAACCGGGAAAAGCGCGGTTTTTGACGCTTCTTTTTCGGCAAGCATCGGATTCAATCAGGTGGCCGATAATTTGGGGGACGCATACCGTCATCCGCTCCGGCAAGATGTGATTTCGGTAGGTTTTTCAATTCCATTGATAGATTGGGGCGTTCGGAAAGGACAGGTAAATATGGCGCGTAATAATTTGAATGTTGCCAGAATTTCCGTTCAACAAAACGAATTGAGTTTAGAACAAGAAATCGTAATGACGGTGAGCGATTTCAATGTGCAGCAGGATCTGATTCGAAGCGCCGAAGAAGCGTTGGAATTAGCCAATATGGCTTATACGAATACCAAAGAACGCTTTATCATTGGGAAAGCCGATATAAATAGTTTAACTTTATCGCTCAATCGTCAAAAAGAGGCGCAGAAAAATTTTATACTGTCCTTGAAAAATTATTGGTTGAGCTATTACAAGATACGTAAATTAACTTTATATGATTTTGAAAAAGAAGAATCCTTATCTTTTGCATTTGATTCCGAAATGAATATTCAATGAAAATATCCTCTTTTTCCGTTATTCTGGGGTTTATTTGTTTCACGTTGATCGGTTTGGCGCTTGTGCCTCTTTTGCCGGTGAAACTATCTCCATCGCAGGCGCTTCCGCAGATAAATGTCTCTTTCAATCTGCAAGGGAATGCCTCTCGCGTGGTGGAAATGGAAGTTACCTCCAAATTAGAAGCGATGCTCAGCCGCATCAAAGGAGTGGAAAATATTGCTTCGACCTCCGGAAACGGTTGGGGAAACATTGTTATTCGTTTTGATAAGCATGTCGATGTGGATGTAGCGCGGTTTGAAGTTTCTACAATTATTCGCCAGACTTGGCCTCATCTACCCGACGGAATGACTTACCCGACAATTTCGTTGAACCGTTCCGACGAAAATGCCAATCGTCCGTTTTTGGTTTTTACGATGAATGCTGTGGTTAATCCGATTATTATTCAGCAATTTACAGAAAATCAAATAAAACCTCAATTGGCTCAAATAGAGGGAATTGATAAAATTGACATATCGGGCGCGATGCCGATGGAGTGGCGATTGGAATACGATTATAAGCAATTGGAAATTTTGGGATTAACAGTATCCGATATTCAATCGGCGATCAACAATTATTTGAACCGCGAGTTTATGGGTACGGTCGTTAATCGAGGAAAGACAGACGAATGGATAAGAGTCGTACTCGTTGCGGGAAATACTGGAGAAAATAAATTTGATCCGGAAAAAATAACGGTGAAGAATAAAGAAGGCAAACTCATTACTTTGAATCAAATAGCTAAAGTCGCTTATTTAGAGCAAGAAGCGCAAAGTTATTACCGTATCAACGGATTAAATTCGATTTATATAGCCATTACTTCGTATGAGAATGCTAATCAGTTGGATTTGAGCAGCCGGATAAAAGCTAAAATAGAGCAGATCCAATCGTCTTTTCCTTCCGGTTATGAAATACATATTGCTTATGATGCAACCGATTACATACAAAAAGAATTGGATAAAATCTATTTTCGTACCGGATTAACTTTACTGATTCTTCTGGTTTTTGTATTAGTCATCTATCGTAGTTTCAAGTATTTATTACTCATATTTTTATCCCTGTTTATGAATATTGCCGCCGCCGCCATATTTTATTATTGGGGTCGATTGGAGATGCAACTCTATTCCTTGGCGGGAATTACGATTTCGCTTACCTTGGTTATTGACAATACCATTGTGATGTCGGATCAAATTATCCGGCAAGGAAACAAAAAATCATTCTTAGCCATCTTGTCCGCCACCCTTACGACGATTGCTTCTTTGATCATTATCTTTTTCATGGAAGAGAAAATACGATTGAATTTACAGGATTTTGCGAAAGTAATCATTATCAATCTCTCCGTTTCCCTTTTTATTGCTTTGTTTCTAGTTCCGGCGCTCATTGATAAGTTAAGAGTTAAGAACTATGAGTTAAGAGTTAGAAAAAGGAAAAAAATTCTTAACTCTTATCTCTCAACTTTTAATTCCTTTTATGCATCCTTGTGCCGCTTTCTTTGGCGATGGCGTGTTCCGACCTGTATTTTAATTGTTTTATTATTTGGATTACCCGTATTTTGGTTACCTGACAAGTTAGAAGGAGAAAATATTCTGAATAAATGGTATAACAAAACCCTTGGATCGGAATTTTATAAAGAAAAAATAAAAACGCATGTAGATACCTATTTGGGTGGAACTTTGCGCTTATTTGTACAAAAAGTATTTGAAGGCAGTTATTTTACCGACCGGCAAGAAACAAGTATTTATATGACGGCTACCCTGCCTAATGGCGCCACTATCTCGCAAATGAATCACCTGATACAACGCATGGAGAGCTACATCAGTCAATTTAGCGAAGTGCGCCAGTTCGAAACTCGAATACAAAGCGCAAGGCGGGCGGAGATTAGTATTCGCTTTACAAAGCAAGGCGAACGGAGCGGCTTCCCTTATCTGTTGAAATCCAAACTTATCACGAAGTCGTTAGAATTGGGCGGAGGCAGTTGGAGCGTTTTCGGCTTAGGAGATGGCTTCAGTAATGACGTCAGAGAATCGGCCGGCTCTTATCGGGCTATTCTGCGTGGATTCAATTACGACGAATTATCGGATTTAACCGAACAATTCAAAAAGGAGTTGTTGGAACACCGACGGATCAAAGAAGTAATGATCGGATCGGAATTTAGTTGGTACAAAGATGATTACCAGGAGTTTGCATTTGACTTAAACCAAGAACGTTTGGCACAGGAAAATATACAACCCATGCAGTTATTTACCTCTTTACGGTCGATATTCGGACAAAAAACCTACGCCGGTCAGATTTCCGGACAATATGGCTTGGAACGTATTGTACTTTATGCCAGGCAATCGCAAGAATATGATATTTGGAGCATGGAACATTTTCCAAGTAAAATAGGGGAAGAAAAAACTTACAAATTAGACGAGTTGGCTACATTGGAAAGAACACAAATGCCGCAGAATATTGTGAAAGAAAACCAGCAATACCGGTTATGCTTGCAATACGAATATATCGGTGCGTACGAACAAGGTCGTAAGGTCTTGGAAAACAAGATGGAAGAATTTAGAGATAAATTGCCTATGGGTTATTCGATTGAAAAAGGAGAGTTGTGGTGGGATTGGAGAAGAGATAACGGTAAACAATATTTCTTGTTATTCATAATTTTTATTATTATTTACTTTACTTGCAGTATTTTATTTAATTCTCTAAAACAACCGCTTTCCATTATTTTTGTTATACCGATTGCTTTTATCGGAACATTTCTCACTTTTTATTTATTTAAATTAAATTTCGACCAGGGAGGTTTTGCTTCCTTTATTCTTTTATGCGGAGTTTCCATTAATGCAAATATTTACATTATCAACGAATATAATAACATTCGAAAACGGCAGGAAAATATTCCTCTTTTACAAGCGTATATTCAGGCTTGGGGAGCTAAAATCACACCTATATTTTTAACCGTTATTTCTACTGTTCTCGGATTTATCCCATTCATGATAGGGGAAAATAAAGAAGCTTTTTGGTTTCCTTTGGCCGCAGGAACTATCGGCGGAATCATTATGTCGTTGGTTGGAACATTTTTGTTTCTTCCTCTTTTCATGGGTGTAGCAAAACCGGAAAAAAATAGACAAGCATAAAAAAT
The DNA here is from genome assembly GCA_031275735.1 of Dysgonamonadaceae bacterium. Taxonomy (GTDB): domain Bacteria; phylum Bacteroidota; class Bacteroidia; order Bacteroidales; family Azobacteroidaceae; genus Azobacteroides. The sequence goes on along the minus strand of JAISOJ010000064.1, from coordinate 28,137 downwards.
CGGCTTCTTCCAATTGCTTGTCATCGGAAATGGCGAATACGCAGATTCAACAATTCGACAAGGCTTTTTCCTTTTTTGTTCAATGCCCGAAAACGGTAGCGTGCACTATCAGGAAATTCAAAAGTTAATAAGATGCCCGAAAGAATATTTGGTGTCGTATCTGCTTGTTATAAATCGACACAATTGTGTTATCCTTAATAGGTCTATTTTTATAATTTTGGCCCCAAAAGCAGAATTTAATAGTTTAATATTATGAGAAATCAACAAAAATTTAGGCTAAAGGCAGGTTTTTTTCTTGTTTTGACCGTCTTTGGAATTTCTTCCGCATGGGCGCAATCGAAAACCGTATCGGGACGAGTTACCGATGAAAAGGAAGATCCTATTATTGGTGTGAGCGTAATTGTAAAAGGTACTTCGCAGGGAGTAGTTACGAATCTGGATGGAGAATATACAATTGCAATAACGAGCGGAAATCAGGCCGTACTCAGTTTTTCCTATTTGGGTTATGAATTGCAGGAAATACCGGTTGGAACGAGAAACCGGATTGATGTTGTGATGAAAGAAAAACCGGCTGCATTGGACGAAGTTGTGGTTATCGGCTATGGAACCCAAAAGAAGGAAACCCTGTCGGGTGCGGTAACTTCTATTAAAGGCAGCGATGTGATTAAAATTCCATCCATGAATGTGTCAAATTCATTGGCCGGAAGTTTGCCCGGACTTGTGGTAGTAGGACAAAGCGGCGAACCGGGAGCCGATTTTTCAAGGCTTTATATTCGCGGGCAAAGTAGTTTAAATGACAATAATCCTTTGATTGTAGTAGATGGTGTCCCGAACCGTTCCTTGGAACGTATAGATCCTTCGACCATAGAGAATATCTCTGTCCTGAAAGACGCATCGGCTGCTATTTACGGGTCGCAGGCTGCCAACGGAGTAATCCTGATTACGACTAAACGAGGTAAAGCCGAGAAATTGAATGTTACCTTGAATCTTAGCCAAGGATGGTCGAGGCCTACAATTGTTCCTGAACTTACAAATTCGGCCGAGTTTGCAACTCTGGTAAATGAAATCAAGGCTTACAGGGGAGATCTCCCGCTTTATTCAGAAACGGATATTCAGAAATATACAGCAGGAGATGATCCTTGGAGATATCCCAACACCGATTGGTTCGATGCTGTATTGAAACCTTGGTCGCCGCAAAGCAATGTAAATATTAATTTGTCGGGAGGAACGGAAAAATTAAAAGTTTTTACAGCTCTTTCTGTCCGTTCACAAGATGGGTATTTCAAAAACAGCGGCAGTAAATACAGTCAGTATGATTTGCGGACGAATGTAGACGGCGAAATAAATAACTATATCACTGTATCTGTTGACATGAGCGGACGAATGGAAAACGCGGATTTCCTTACGATTGGCTCCGGAACACTTTTCTCCAACCTCTTGACGGCAAGGCCCACCTTGCAAGCCTATTGGCCTAATGGTTTACCCGGTCCCCCGTTGAATATGCAAAACCAGTATAACCCCGTAGTACAAAGTACTTCCGAAGTTGGCTATAACAAAAATGAAAACTATGTATTCAATATTACAGGAAAAATCAACATTAAAATACCATATGTGGAAGGATTAAGTTTTGTGGCAACGGGAGCGATCGACCGCAGCCTGAATTACGGTAAAAAGTTTTATGACCAATATACTTTGTACACATGGGATGGCCAAACAGTGAGCAATAATGAGATTCCTGAGTTGGAGGGGAAGCGCTATGGAAGAGCGCCTTCGCTGATTCAACACCAAACAATTTGGAAAGAATACTTGGTTAATGGACTTTTCAATTATCAGAAAGAAGTTGCTAAAGGTCACGATTTGAATATTTTGATTGGTTTGGAAATGATTGAAAACTCGTCCAACTGGTTCAGTGCGGAAAGGCGCAATTACAAAGTGAGCTTCCCGCAGGAGTTGGACTTTGGCGATCCGAATAACCAATATGCGAATGGTTCGAATCCGGCTATTAACCGTTGGTTGAATTATTTCGGAAGATTAAATTATTCGTTTCAAAGCAAATATTTGTTGGAATTTGTTTGGAGGTATCAGGGTACAAGTAAATTTGCACCACAAACACGTTGGGGATTTTTTCCGGGTATCTCTGCCGGATATCGTATCTCTGAAGAAAATTTCTGGGAAGGAAATCTGAAAGAGACAATTAATGATTTGAAAATTCGCGCCTCTTGGGGTAAAACCGGAAATGACCTGATAGATCCTTATCAATATTTTTCCTTATACTCGGCATATTGGAGAAATTTCGTAATTACACAGGATCCGGAAGAGCAAAATAATAAATCTACCATCTATGAAAGCCGTGCCTACAATTTACAGGCACAATGGGAGGAAGCCGATCAATCGAATATAGGGATAGATATGAACTTGTTGAAAGGTAAACTGACTATTACCGCCGATTATTTCAACAACCTGAGAAGTAAAATCTTAATTCCGCAATCCGCATCCGTTCCCGGTTCAACAGGTTTGGGCAGCATATTACCCGATGTAAATATCGGGAAAGTAAGAAACAGCGGTTTTGATTTCAATATATCCTACAATCATAAAGCAGGCGATTTTACCTACCGCATTGGCTTGAATGGCGGTTACGCTAAAAACAAAGTAATATTCTTCGACGAAGCCGAAGGCGTTTGGCCTTGGCAATCGCAAACCGGATACCCTATGCATTCCTATTTGCTCTACGATGCTCCCGGTATATTTCATACGCAAGCGGAAATAGATCAATGGAACCAATATGCAAGAGAAAAAACCGGCGATCCTGACGCCGAATATATCACCGGCGCCCGTCCGGGTGATATTTTCTTCCGGGATACCAATGAGGACGGTCAAATCAATGGAGAAGACAAAATCAGAATATATAAAAACATTGTCCCGTCCTGGACAGGCGGTTTGAATCTGTTGGCTCAATACAAAGGATTTGATTTGAATGTTCTTTTCCAAGGCCAGGCAGGAGCGGTCAGGTATATAGCGCCTGATGGAGGAGAGGAACGCAATTATCCGAAGAGTTTTTACGATAAACGGTGGACGGAACAAAATCCCAATGCCGAATATCCGAGGACGTATAACCGGAACGACGAATACTGGATGAGTTCGGACAATTGGAATACGTTTTGGCTTAAAAAGACCGATTTTATCCGGCTCAAAAACATAGAATTAGGCTATACCATACCTCGTAAAATATTGAATAAAACCGGTATAAATACGGTAAGAGTTTATGTCGGCGGTATGAATTTATTCACTTATGCACCTGATATGACTGATTTTGATCCTGAAGTTGATCAACAGGATTCGGCGACGGCCGGTTCGGGTTATCCCATTCAGAAAATGGTCAATGCAGGATTTTCTATTAACTTTTAATTTAATATGGATATGAAACATCTATGTATTTCACACACCCAAGAGCATGAAAATGAGTATTCGTTTACTCGTCAACTCGTTTACTTGTTAACTCATTTTCGTATGAAACGTATATATTTTTTAATAATAAGCATCGCATTGCTCTTTTCGTCTTGCAATGACTATTTGGATACAGTTCCCGGCGACAAATTTGATGACGCCGCGGTTTGGAACAATCCTTCGCTGGTTGAGGAATTTGTATTTGACATTTATAATGCTCTTCCTTATCCGTATCAATGGTATATGAATGCTTCTTTGGTCGACGAAGCTGTTCCTGCGCAACAAGACGGTGTGGTTTCAAAAGTTTTGACCAGCACCATGTCGCCCGACGATAGCGGCGTATTCCAAAATAATTGGGCTACCTGTATGGAAGGATGGTGGTGGAATGAAGTATACAGTTCCATTCGTGCATGTAATTTGTTTTTTGAACGGATTGAGCAAACACCTTATCCCGACGACGAAACAAAAAATCAAATAAAGGGAGAAGTCCATTTTTTAAGAGGCTACTTTTATTATCTCTTATTGGCTCAATACGGCGGAGTTCCCCTCATTGATCATACATATCAAATCGGTGACGATTACAGTAAGGAACGTAATACGCTGGAAGAAACCGTTAATTTTATTGTTACGGATTTGAATCAGGCTGCTTCGCAATTGCCTGTTCAATCGGACAAAACGAGAGCGACCCAAGGCGCTGCGCTTGCTATCAAGTCGAGAGTTCTGCTTTATGCAGCCAGCGACCTGTTTAATTCGCAGGCATCCTGGTCGAATGGCTACAGCTATCCCGAATTGGTAAGTTATGTTGGCGGAGACAGGGCAGAACGTTGGCGGACAGCCCGCGACGCGGCTAAGGTAGTGATAGACTTGGGAATCTATGATCTATATGAAGAAAATCCGGATCCTGTAAAAAACTTCGAGGATTTGTTTTTAAGTATGTCGTCTGATGAGCAGATATTTATTACCATTTATGATAAAATAAATTTCCCCTATTGGGCTACCGATTGGATATCAAGCATTTGTGGAACTCCCTCTTGGGGTGGATACGGATTGAACCAAGTTACCGGAAATTTGGCTGATGCTTATGAAAACAGCGATGGAACCTGTTTCGATTGGAACACGCAATCCTCAAATCCGTATGCAAACCGGGATCCCCGCTTTTATGCGACCATTCTGCATGAAGGAGCTGATTGGGTAAGAGACGGAGGCTATACGCCGGATCATATTGTGCAAGTTGGCGCTTGGGAGGACAGTCAAGGTACAGTTGTTAAATCCGGCGCCGATTACCAGGAAAATGCGACCGGTTATTACATCCGCAAATTCATTGATCCCAATTTCCCGACCTATTATTATGGTCCAAGACAGCCCCAACCCTATATTCAGATTCGATATGCGGAAATTCTGCTGAATTATGCGGAAGCTTGTATTGCTCTGGGAGAAGACGGAGAAGCCCGCAGAGTCATGAACCTGATCCGGAAAAGGGCGGGTATGCCTGATGTTACGGAATCCGGTACGGCCTTGCTCGATCGTTGTAGAAATGAACGTCGCGTAGAATTGGCTTGGGAACAGCACCGCTTCTTTGATGTCCGCCGCTGGATGATTGCTCCTTCGGCTTATGTTCCGGCAACGGGCGTAAAAGTCACTTATCCGACCGATGATTCCGTCGAAAACCCGACTTACAGGCAAACAACGATTTTAGGGGAAAATAGGGCATGGAATAACAGCCATTACTTGATTCCGATTTCCCGTGCAGAAATGCAGAAGAATCCCAAATTAATTCAAAATCCGGGATATAATTAGAAGAATGAAAAAAATAGTATTTTTTATAGTATGTGTTTCCCTTTTCGTTAGCTGTGAGAAACACACAAACGATCAACGTATTGTTCAGTCGTTCGATGAAAACTGGCTTTTCCACAGGGGAGAGGTTAGTGGGGGAGAAAAAATTGCTTTGCCGGATACCGGATGGCGGAAGATAAATGTACCGCACGACTGGAGTATCGAAGATATCCCGGGCGCCGATTCGCCTTTTGATTCAACGGTGGTGAATGGCGTATCGAGTGGATTTACAGTCGGCGGAACAGGCTGGTACCGGAAACTTTTCAAAGTGTCAAAAGCCGATACCGGCAAGAAGATATTCATACAGTTTGACGGAGTTTATATGAATTCGGATGTGTGGATCAATGAAAAACATGTCGGAAATCATTTTTACGGATACACAAGTTTTTGCTATGATATTACCGATTTCGTTCAATTCGGAGAGGAAAACCTGATTGCAGTTCGAGTTGATAAAGAAACGATTACAAGCCGTTGGTATAGTGGAGCAGGAATTTTTCGCCACGTCTGGTTAACGATCGCTTCGCCTTTGCATATCGAGAATTGGGGTATTGCCATTACAACACCGGAGATTTCGGAAGATAAGGCAACCGTAGCCATAGCTTCTACCGTTGTTAATCAATACCCTGAAAATAAATCCGTAAAAGTTCGCCATCGAATAAAGGATAAAGAAAACAGGATCATAGCGCAAAGCGAAGTAACCGTCGAAGTTGGAAACGGGAAAAAAGAAACCTTGAAACAAGTCCTGTCGGTTGCCAATCCTGATCTGTGGTCGGTGGAATCGCCTTATCTTTATACTCTTGAAACGGAAATCCTTGCCGGCAAACAAGTGATAGACCGGACAGAAGAATCGTTCGGAATCCGTTCCATTCAATTCGACGCCCAACATGGATTCCGGTTGAACGGTAAAACGTTGGAATTGAAAGGCGGCTGCATCCATCATGATAATGGTCCTTTGGGCTCGATAGCGCTCGACCGGGCGGAAGAAAGAAAAGTCGAACTGCATAAAACGGCCGGATTTAATGCCATTCGTATGGCCCATAATCCTCCTTCCCAAGAAATACTGGAAGCTTGCGATCGTTTAGGTATGTTGGTTATTGATGAAGCGTTTGATGTGTGGCGTACCGGCCATTTCGAAGAGGATTACGCCTCACGTTTCGACGAATTATGGCCTTTGGATTTGGCTTCCATGATTTTGCGGGACCGGAATCATCCTTCTGTAATTATGTGGAGCATAGGAAATGAGATACGGAATACGGAAACGGAAGAAATTGCCGGAGTTTGCAAAGATTTAAGTAATTATGTCCGTTCCATTGATCCTACACGTCCCGTAACCGCTGCGGTAAATGCGATTATTGACCAAAAAGATACTTATTTTTCCAACTTGGATGTATGCGGTTATAATTATTCTCCAGGGAGATACAAACCGGATCATGAAAGGCATCCCGACCGGATCATGTTTGCTGCCGAATCGTATGCAATTGATGCCTATGATTATTGGAAAACAGTGAAAGAATACCCTTGGGTGATCGGAGATTTTGTATGGACATCGTTCGATTACATCGGCGAAGCGAGTATCGGTTGGAGAGGTTATCCTCAGGAACAAAATTTTTACCCGTGGAGCTTGGCCTATTGCGGGGATATGGACATCTGCGGGAATCGCCGCCCACAATCTTATTACAGACAAGCGCTTTGGGAGGAACAGCCGGTTGTCGGTATTTTTGTAACGCCTCCTGTTCCTTCTTTTCCGCTTAATCCTAAAAAAGCAGAATGGAGTACCTGGGATTGGCCGGACGTGTTGCCTTCCTGGAACTTTGAAGGATACGAATCAGCGCCTTTAGAGGTAGTAGCTTATTCCCAATGTGAAGAAGTAGAATTGTTCCTGAACGGAGTTTCATTGAAAAAAAAGAAAAATAATCCGGAAGATAAACACAGGATTCGCTGGACAGTTCCTTATCAGGCCGGCGAACTCAAAGCCGTAGCGTTGAATAAAGGAAAAGAAGTTGCAACCGCTGTTCTAAAGACAGCCGGAAAACCGGTAAAATTACGGCTTACCGCCGACCGAAAGCCGCTACTTTCTAATGGAAATGATTTGAGCTATATCAAAGTGGAATTGGTAGATGAGAATGGAATTAAAAATCCGGTTGCAGATCATTTAGTGCAATTTGTCGTGAGCGGAGCAGGGAAATTAGCCGCTGTTGCAAATTCAAATCCTTGTAGCACGGAAAGTTTCCAACAAGCCAAACGTCATACATGGAGAGGAGAATGTATGGCGATCGTACGCTCCGGAAAAGAAAAAGGAGAAATTTCCCTTATAGCAAAAGTAGATGATCTACCCGACGAAACGATTGTAATTCAAGTAAAATGATGAAAATAAAGTTATTACTGTATGTTTTACTGTTTGTATTTACAGTTTATTCATGTGCTAAGCAAAACGAAGCAATTTCCATCCGGTATCAAAATTTTGATACCGAATGGAAATTTTACTACGGAGATTTAACCGATGCGTCTGCTATTGCGATGGACGATAGCCGCTGGAAACCCTTGGATTTACCTCATGATTGGAGTGTTGAGTTTCCATTTACTAAAGAAAAGGGTAGCATCGCTACGGGACAAACCGTCGGCGGAACCGGCTGGTACCGGAAAAAGTTTATTTTACAACCGGTGCAGGAAGGGAAAATTCTTCAACTATACTTTGAAGGAGCTTATATGGAAACGGAAGTTTGGCTAAACGGCCGAAAAGTAGATGAACATCCTTACGGATACACCTCTTTTTTCTGCGATATTACGCCTTATTGCAATCCTGCGGGAAAGGAAAATATAATTGCAGTCAAGGTTTCCAACGAGGGAAAGAACAGCCGGTGGTATTCCGGTTCGGGTATTTATCGCCACGTATGGTTAGTTACCACCGATCGTCTGCATTTGGATACTTGGGGTGTATTTATTACAACGCCTTCTGTTAGGGAAGAGAAAGCTACGATTTGTGTTGCGGCGGATGTCATCAATGAAACGAATAAGACGGAAAGCGCCGAATTGTTTATTCAAATAAAAGACCGTTCGAATATACTTGTAAATGAACAAATTGTACAATTAACTGAACTGAAAGCCGGTGAAAGATTCGCTGTCATCAGGGACTTCGAGCTGGCAAAACCGCTCCTATGGTCGGTTGATTCTCCGGTCTTATATACGGCGGTAGTTTCGATCAAAACCGAAAATCAGATTCGGGATGAAATAGTCACTTCTTTTGGTATTCGAAGTATCTCATTCGACGCTGGAAAAGGTTTTTTGCTGAATGGAAAATCCCTTAAATTGAAGGGTGGATGTGTTCACCACGACAACGGATTGTTAGGCGCTGCGTCCATCGACCGGGCCGAATGGAAAAAAGCGGAATTACTGAAAGCTAACGGATTCAATGCGGTGAGATGTGCTCATAATCCTCCGGCTGAAAAATTTCTCGAAGCTTGCGACCAACTTGGACTGCTGGTTATAGACGAGGCTTTCGACCAGTGGCAGAAAATGAAAAATCCGGAAGATTACCACCGTTTTTTCGATGACCGACACGAAAAAGACTTGACTTCGATGGTATGTCGCGACCGGAATCATCCCTCGGTCATCATGTGGAGTATCGGTAATGAAATCCAGGAAAGAGCCGATTCGTCGGGTGTGGAAATTGCGAAAAAGCTGAAAGCGATTATCCGGCAATACGATGCCACTCGTCCGGTAACTGCGGCGATTAATGAGTTTTGGGATAATCCCCCATTGAAATGGAAAGATTCGGAGCGAGCATTCTCGTCGCTGGATGTTTGCGGATATAATTACATGTGGCGGGAATATGAAAATGACCTCCAATTGTTTCCCGACCGTATTATCTATGGCAGCGAATCAACGGCAATGGAACGTGTCGTCAATTGGGATTTGGTGGAAAAGCATCCTTCCGTCATTGGCGATTTTATTTGGACTGCGATAGATTATCTGGGTGAATCGGGAATCGGTCATGCTTTGGATGTGAAAAACGGCGATCCGGAACCTCCGATGTTTCTCGATTGGCCTTGGTTTAATGCCTGGTGTGGAGATATTGATATTTGTGGGAATAAGAAACCTCAATCGCTGTTACGCGACGTCTTATGGAACGGAAGTAAAATAACAATGGCTGTGCAAAAGCCGTTGCCGGAAAGCTATCATGCGGAAATCAGCTATTGGGGATGGCCTGAAGAATATCCGGAATGGAATTGGAAAGGCAATGAAAATAAACCCTTGCAAGTGAACGTTTATACCCGCTATCCCATTGTCCGCTTGTACCTGAATGGACTCTTAACGGATGAGAAGCCGGTTTCAAAATATTCGGCAACATTTTCCGTCAATTATTTCCCCGGCGAACTGAGAGCGGTAGGCGTGGAATCCGGTAAAGAAATGGAAAACGTTATACTCCGGACAACCGGAGCGCCGGTAAAAATCAGATTAACTCCCGATCGTTTACGGATTAATAATTCAAGGAATGATTTATCATATATTCGGATAGAATTGGTTGATGAAGAAGGACAAACCGTTCCGGATGCGGATTGTCAAGTCCGGATATCCGTTTCCGGACAGGGGGAAATTGCGGCTTCCGGTAATGCTTCTGCGACTGATATGGAAAGTTTTCGTTCGTTGACTCCGAAAACGTTCCGAGGAAAAGCCTTGGCAATTATCCGCCCAATCGGGAAACAGGGAAGAATAACTTTCAAAGCTACTGCGGAAGAATTGCCGGAAACTTCCGTAGAAATTAAAATACAGTAACTTAATGGGATTATGTTTGTTGTGATTTGTCGCTACCTCATTGCGAAGGCTTGCCCGAAGCAATCCGGAATTTATAAAAAAAGTGTGAGGATAGACTATAAAATTTCGATGGAGTTAGGGGTTCTTTTGTCTCTGATGATTTTTTCGTCTTGTCTGAAAACCGGTATAACTAAAGGGTTAAAGCAACCCATAACCGTGTACAACAACTGGGCGGCTTGCGATGAATTATCCGATACGATTCCGCAAACCGAAGAATTAGCCATGCATTTGTTGAATGAGATAATCCGCTTAAAATTACTTGTACTTCAAAAGAGGGTGAAAGCAAGCATTTTAAAATAAAAACATTTAAATACCAATGAAACATTCATGTTTACCACACACAAAAAAACATGTAAATGAGTATTTGTTTACTCGTTTACTTGTCAACTCGTTAACTCATTTATGTATGAAAAATAGATTGAATGGGGTCGGTTTATTGATTTTAGCCTTTTTATCGGCATGTCAGCCTTCGGTCCGTAGCAATTATTATTTTGATCCGGAAACCGGAAATAACGAAAATGCCGGAACATCGCCATCTGAAGCATTTAAAAACCTGGATAAAATAAAAGATTTATTTTTGAAACCCGGCGATAGCCTTCTGTTAAAATCCGGCGCCGTTTTTACTGACCATTTATATTTGTCCTGCAAAGGATCTCCGGAACTACCCGTTGTATTGGGAAAATACGGAGGAGAAGAACGGCCGCATATAAAAGGAGATGCTTCCCTGAAGCAAGCTGTTCATATTTACAATTCGGAATATATAGTAGTCCGCGACCTTGAAATTTCCAACAAAGGCAAGAAACCGGTGTCCGGAATAAGAGGAATTTGTATTGAAGCGGATAATTACGGTGAAGCCCGGAATATAATTGTTGATAACTTGTTTATCCACGATGTAGGTGGGCTAGTGGAAATCGAAAAAGGAGGCGGAATCGCTTTGTCGTTTCTCAATTCGAGGGATGAAGATACAATTCCTTCCTGTTTTGTTAATTTGCTCGTACAAAATTGCTATATCAAAGATTGTGAACGAGATGCCATCCGGATGGCTGGACAATGGTTGCGCAACAAATGGTTCCCAAGCAAAGGCGTTGTTATCCGTAATAACCGGATAGAGTGTGTGCCGGGCGACGGAATTGTCGTTGTCGGATGCGATAGCGCTTTGGTCGAGTACAATGTCGTCAGGAATTTTCCGGAAACGCTACCTCCTTCCGAAGCTTGCGACGGAATCTGGCCGTGGAGTTCGGATCATACGCTGGTTCAATACAATGTGGTGAGCGATCATCATTCGATTGTTGACGGTTATGCTTACGATTCCGACTGGAATTGCCGGAATTCGACCTTTCAATATAACCTGAGTTATAATAATATCGGAGGATTTATGCTTGTTATTGCGACCAATGGATGGCCGGATGCGATGTGTGTAAACGGGAACGAAAACACGCAAATAAAATACAACATCAGCATAAACGACGGCCTGAGAAATTACAAAACAGAAAACCGGTTTTTCTCGCCAATTATCCACCTGACCGGATTGACAAAAAATACAACCATCGAGAAAAACCTGTTTTATATTTATCCCAAACCGGATTCGTGTATAGACAACACCATTCTTCATTTTTCGAATCACGACGACAAATATGGCGAAGGCGATATTTTCCGGAACAACGCTATTTTTACAGCCGAACCGGCCGTTTACGCCAAAGAAGAAAAATCCGCAAACAATGTTTATTCCAGTAATCTGTATGTAGGTCCGTTGAAAGTTCCGGCAACCGGTTTTGTAAAATACAATGGAAAATTCGACAAATCCATGTGGTATGATGAGAAAGATGAAAACTGGAACAAATTAATTGAATTTGTGAAAGATAAAACAGTGCCGATCGACGGAACGGAAATCCCGATTTTAAATATTATCGGATTTAATTAAAAGCAAAAAGTTATGAAACGATCATTTTATTTTGTATGCGTGTTGACAAGTTATTTGTTCTTTTCTTGCGGATGGGGCAAAAACGTTCATACATATCAAAATAAACTTTATTATATCGGCCAAGGCGAATCCTTTTCGTCGATAAACCTCAAAACGCTGCAAGCCGGAGATACGATTTTCTTCATGGGCGGCGAAACTTTCGAAGAATCCATCGTGATTGATTCTTTATTGTGCGGAACATCGGAAAAACCGGTGGTTATCACTTCTTGTGGAGACGAACCTGCCGTTATCCGGTCGGGAAACAGCGGCGGTATTCATATTTACCATTCAAAACACTTGAAAATTGAACGGATTCATTTAATCGGCGCCGGACGAAAGGATGGAAATACCCAAGATGGCCTGCAACTGAATAATTGCAGCCGCATCTACCTTTCCGGAGTCGAAACGGAAGGATACCAAAAAGCAGGCTTGAATATTTACGCCTCATCCGATATTGTTGCCGAAAACATATTGGCACACGATAACGGTTATTGCGGAATCCTTGTTTCCGGTGAATACGGGCGCAAAGATGCCTCCAGGAATATCCTGATCAGAGATAGCAAAGCCGAAAACAATCCCGGCGATCCGACAGAATTAAGTAACCACAGCGGTAACGGCATTTTGGCCGGACACTGTACCAATGTTACCATAGAATATTGTACGGCAACCAATAACGGGTGGGATATGCCGCGCAAAGGCAACGGCCCTGTCGGCATTTGGACGTATGAGTCCGATAGTATCTTGATTCAGTATTGCATCGCCTATCGCAATAAGACCTCGGAAGAGGCAGCCGACGGCGGAGGTTTTGATTTGGACGGCGGAGTTAGCAATGCCGTCATACAGTATTGTCTTTCCTATGAAAATGAAGGCAGCGGTTACGGTTTGTTTCAATATGCCGGAGCCAGCCCCTGGTATAACAATACGGTTCGTTTTTGCATCAGTGAAAACGACGGAACCGTATCGGCTGCCCAAGCTGGAGTATTTATTTGGAATTCGTCGGACGATCCGCAACAGTTGAAAGCTTGTTATTTTCATAACAATCTTATATACAATGAAAAAGTAGCCGCTATCAGTTATGAAAGACAGAGTCTGAACAGCGGATTCAAATTCTACAACAATATCTTTGTAGCTAAAGATGAGTTGATTACAGGAGAAGATTCAGCCGGGGTTTTTGAAGATAATATTTGGTACAGTTTTTCGTCGAACTATGCTTCCGTGAAGGGAAAAAACGGAAAAACGAATATCACGGACCCTCATCAGCTAAAGCGGATATTTGTAAAAAATAACTAAATTCGCAGAAAAATGTAAAAATGAAATCTGTTTTCGTTGCTATTTTGTTTTTGTTAAGTATCTCTTCTATCGCCCGAGAATCCCGCCATTACACAGCCATTCAGGGGCTTTTAGGTAGCGATGTAACAGCCATTTGCAAAAATGAAAACTTTCTTTGGATTGCGACCAATGAAGGACTTAACCGGTTTGACGGAAAAAAATTCAAAGTCTATGAAAAAGCAAATAATTCTACCAACAGCCTGAGTGAAAATAATATCGAAACACTCATGTTTGACTCTAACGGATTGCTTTGGATCGGATTAAAAGCCGGAGGAGTCGATATTTACGATCCGAAAAAAGATAAATTTATTCATATCAGCCAATTAACAAAAACGTATCCGCACCGGGTAATTTCAATTTATGAAGATTCCAAGCAAAGCATTTGGTTAGGCACTTGGGAAGAAGGTATTTATAAACTCGAACCAACTCCGGGTAAGCCGCTTGATTACACAATAACCAGGCATTATGATAATTACATCGTTTCCGATTTTATCGAAAAACCCGAAGGAATTCTTTGGGCAGGAACCTATAACGGCTATTTCCTGTATGATATTGCCGCCGAAAAATGGATCAATGAATACGACGAAAACGGCGAATCGATTGTTATTACACAGTTTTTGGATGCCGGCGGCAAAAATACGCTCTGGTGTACAACCTGGCAACAGGGATTATTGAAAATTGCCTGGAAAGAAAATGATTTTTTATCCATACAAACCCAAAGATATCTGACACAATACAAGAATTTATACAGCGCACACTATTGGGGCGGCAATAAAATATACTTGGGAACTTGGGGTGAAGGGATAAAAGCGGTGGAAATCACTCCGAACGGAGTGATTGAAGCAACTGCCCCCCGATTGAATGCACCGGTAATTCTTAGTTTTTTTCGCGATAAATACAACAAAACTTGGGTAGGAACTTATGGCAATGGATTTTATCGCCTCAATACGGAAGGAAGCGGAATTAATTACCTGTCTCCAATTAACCGGAACGGACTTTCGGCGGTGCATAAAGTTTGCAGTTATACGGATAACCGCTTGTTGGTTGGAACCCAAGGCGATGGTTTGTATCTTTATGATGTAAAACAACAACAACTAATTCCTAAACGTTTTCCTTTTTACAATACCACTTTTACCAATTATATTTTATCTCTTTACTGTGATGAAGAATTGCTAATTGTAGGCCACGACGATGCCGGAATCGCTTATACACCGTTTTCCGGGGGAAAAACGGCAGACTTTGAATTGAAACAATTTTTCGCAGGTGCCCGGTTGACAAAGGTAACTTCCATATTCAGGGATGATAATTCCCGGATTTGGTTAGGTACGAAGCAAAACGGGTTAATGTCGTTGAAGTATGATGTCCGAACGAAGGCATTTACTGATTTTGTTTACTGCGACTCGTTCGGACATGGTGAGATTACCGGTTTTGTAAAGCGTGACAATGAACATCTGTGGATTGCTTCGCACAGCGGACTATATTTGTTCAATACCATTGCCGGCAGGGTAGAAGATATCCCGAATATCGGTAAAATTCCGGAAATCATCTATTGCCTTGTAGATGATAAAAAAAATAGATGCCTGTGGTTGGGAACTTCTACGGGCATCCGTAAATTAGACTACGCTTCCGGCGCGTATAAACTGGAAGATGCTTTTCCAACGGAAATTTTACCGGCCGGCGCTATTTACGATTTGTCTCTTGATGCGGAGAACAATCTTTGGTTTTCGGTTGTTAACCGGATTTTTTGTTTTGTAAATGAAGAGCATAAATTGAAAGAAATAAATGCCGAAATATTCGGTGACCAGATTTTCCTGTCATCGTCCAATGCAGGGATCGACGGGAAGGAACAAATTGTATTCGGAGGAACGGATAATCTGGCGTTGATCAATCCTCAAATCTTTCTTCATCAGCCCGATCAGACAAAAATCGTTTTCACGGAATTGCAAATCGACCATAATAAAGTAAATGTGGGTGAAAAAGTATATGGAAAGGTCATCTTGAACGATGAAACGGAATACATTTCTTCTGTTACGCTTTCCTATTTCTGCAAGTGGATTAGCTTGTCTTTTACGGAAGTCGGATGGGATTATTACTGTAACAAATACCAATACAGGATTTCCGGATTCAGTAATTCTTGGCAATATCTGGACATTACGAAACCGCTCACTTTTTCGCAACTGCCGCCCGGGGAATATACATTATCCATTCGCCCGTACGATGTTTTTTCCGAGAACGAATCGGTCTGGAATTTGCAGATGAAAATTCTTCCACCCTGGTGGCAAACAGGAGGATTCTATGTCTTGTCGGCCATCTTGATTATACTTTCATTGATTACGATGTTTTTTGTGATAAAGAATTATTACAAAAGGCGCGGGCAGCAACGCTCTCTCGAAATGGAAAAGAAAAAGAAAGAAGAACTGCTTCAGGAAAAGGAGAGTTTTTTTGCCGGCTTGTCCCATGATTTACTTACTCCTTTTTCGTTGATTATCGCTCCCGCAAATGATTTGCTCCGGGAAAACTTACAGGGAGAAAAACGCGAAAAAGTAGAAATAATCGCCAAAAACGCCGGTTATTTATCCGATATTTTCACGACTATTCTGGATCTGAAACGAGCAGAATTTATCGATATGGAAATCAAGGAAAAACAAGTCGAACTGGTTTCTTTTTGCCGGCTTATCGTCAATGCGTTTGATTATCTGGCAAAATCAAAACGAATTTCACTTTCCTGTCAATCGGAAATCCCGAAGTTGATGATTTCTTTCGATACGGTTAAGTTGGAACGGATTTTGTATAACTTATTGAGTAATTCGATAAAATTCACACCCGAAGGAGGGAGTATAAATGTATCACTTTCGGTAAGTAAAGAAAAATTTACGCTCAGGATTACCGACACCGGCGGCGGAATCGATTCTAAGAACTTGTCTAAAGTGTTTAATAAATTTTACCAGGAAGCCAAGTACCGGAATAAAATGCAAGGGCTTGGTTTGGGCTTGTATATTGTCCGTAGTTTTGTCGATAAACTCGGTGGCGAACTGGATATTCAATCGGAACCGGGGAAAGGAACCGATATTGGCATTACGTTCCCGTTCCGTCGTATTCCCGAACTTAAAAATCCGACTGAAAATATCAGAGAAGACGAATTTCCTGCTATCCTGCTGGTAGAAGACAATACCCAACTCAGAGAATACTTGAAAAAAGAATTATCTACTCATTTTCAAGTGATGGTTAGGGAAAATGGAGTGGAGGGACTGGAATTTATCAAGGACAACTTACCCGAAATCGTTATTTCCGACGTAATGATGCCCGAAATGGATGGTTTAACTCTTTGTCGTAAAATAAAAACGACTCCCCTTTTATCCGATATTTTTGTAGTACTCTTGTCTGCCAAATCCTCAACCGAAGATAAATTGCAAGGTTACAAAGCCGGTGCGGATTTTTATGTTCAAAAACCGTTTGATTCCCAGATTTTGATTAACCAAGTGCTAAATATCTATACAACCCGGCAACAAAGAAGGAAACAAATCATGTATGAATTTTTGTCCTTTCCCGATCCGGGAAAAACGGAAAACACACCCAAAAATGATTTTTTCGGGAGAGCCGTTAAAATCATCGAAGACCACTTAATGGACGAAAATTTCAAAATGGATGAATTTGCCGCGGAAATGGCAGTAAGCAAAACTATTTTACATCGTAAATTTAAAGTCATTATCGGGGAAACGCCGAATATCTTTATTCGTAACGTCCGCATCCGGAAAGCGGCCGGCATGTTGAAAAATACCGATTTGACGGTTGCGGAAATTGCTTATCTTACAGGGTTCAGTCAATCACATTATTTCATCAAGTGTTTTAAGGAAATATATGGAACAACACCCAAAAGTTTTAGGGCCTATTGTAGTGATGGCAAAAAGAGTTAAGAATTTCCCCCCTTTTTCTAACTCTTAACTCATTATGCCGGTTTTCCAAATAACGTAGCCGCAGAAGCGTCTTCTATTTCAATTATTATTTTATCACCGATAGAAAAACCGGCTTTGTCGAATATCACTACTTTATTTTGAGGAGTCCGTCCGAATAATTTTTCCCTTGAGCGTTTGGAGAAACCTTCTATTAATACTTCCACCTTTTTTCCTATATCCTCTTTATTTCGCATCAAAGAGAGTTCCAATTGAAAGGCGATGATTTCTTCTAATCTTCTCACTTTCGTTTCTTCCGGCACATTATCCGGCATATTTTTAGCCGCATAAGTTCCCGGACGTTCGGAATATTTGAACATGAACGCCGAATCGAAACCGACTTCCCGCATTAAAGAAAGCGTTTCTTGGTGATCTTCTTCTGTTTCGGAGGAAAATCCGCAAAATAAATCGGTTGAAATCGAAGCTTCAGGAAGGATTCTTCGTACCGAAGCGATGCGGTCCAAATATTCTTCGCGCGTATATTTCCGGTTCATGGCTTTTAATATGCGCGAGCTGCCTGATTGCGCCGGCAAGTGGATATGTTTGCAAATATTGGGGTAACGGGCGATAACTTCCAGTATTTCGTCGGACATGTCTTTCGGATGCGAAGTAGTAAACCGGATTCGCATGTCTGGCGCTTCCAAAGCAGTTAATTCCAGAAGCCGGGGAAAATTAATTTTTTCATCTTGATCCGCATAAAGATATGAATTAACATTTTGTCCCAAAAGGGTTACCTCTTTATATCCTTTCTCCTTCAATACCCTTAATTCATTTAATATGCTGCTTGCTTCGCGGCTTCGTTCGCGTCCTCGCGTATAAGGAACAATGCAATAAGTACAAAAATTATTGCACCCGCGCATAATCGAAATGAATCCTGCTATTTTTGTCCCCGGTAATTTTAAAGGAATCACGTCTTTGTAGGTTTCTGTAGTGGATAATTTCACATTGATTGCCTTTTCTCCTTTTTCTACCGTAGCAATTAAATGAGGCAAATCGAGGTAAGCGTCCGGTCCCACTACTAAATCGATATGATTTCCTCGAATTAGCTCATCTTTTACTCTTTCAGCCATACAGCCTAAAACGCCAATAATCAGATTTTTCTTTTTCTTTTTCAAAGATTGAAAATATTGTAGCCGCGAAAGCGCTTTTTGTTCGGCATTTTCTCGTACCGCACAGGTATTAATTAAAATTAAGTCGGCTTCTATACAGTTTTCGGTTAATTCATACTCATCCATCTCCATAATGGAGGCTACAATTTCACTATCTGCCATATTCATTTGGCAACCATAGGTTTCAATGAAAATTTTTTTCAAATTATTATTAATTAATGATTTAAACTCGCTTTCTTCTTCTTTTCGTACCATATGTAATTGATGTTTGCTTAATAAATTCTTATTTTAACAAAATTTAACCCAGAATATGTGCAATTTTTTTTGAAATATGTTTGGAGATTTCAAAAAAGTATGTAACTTTGCTTTCGAAAAACGTAAAATTTTTTCATAGTTAAGGTTTTGGTTAAATGGGTTAGGGGTGGCTGCGAAGTCATCCCTAATGTTTTTTTAATGTTTTTTTTTTACCAAATTGTATAATATTCATGATTTTTTCTTATATTTGGCTGCAAAAATAATTATATTTTATGGATAACTTATCAGAATATTTGCCTTTAATAATTATTATTGGTTCTATTATTGTTTCTGTGATTAAAGGCACAGGTAAAAAAGCGATGGAAAAGACCGCTAAAACAACTCTTCCGGGTAAAATACCGGAAGAAGTAATTCCTTCGGTTAAACCGGTTTCTCTTAAAGCCCGTTTTACGGAAAAGAAAACGCCGGCAAATCCTACGGCTAAACCGGTTAAAACAAAAGCTTCCGAAACGTTTAAAGCAAATACGAAAATAGCTTTAGGAACTTTTATAGAAGAACCCGAATATATAAAGCCCGTTTTAGATGTTCATAATCAAGACGAAATAAAACAGGCATTTATCTATTCCGAAATATTGAAAAGGAAAGAATATTAACGATTATGCTGCTAAAGAGTTCATTTAACGTCTAATCTTTCTAATACCCAGTTTTCAAATTCCATGTGTTGTTCCGGAAAATGCCAATGAGCAGTTTCTGTGTATATATTTAATGTTTTTTCGGCAGTAATTACATTGTATGCCGAAAACATAGTTGTAGGAGGACAGGCATTATCATTGAATCCCCATGTAAAATATCCGGGAACTTTTAATATCCGGGCAAAATTGACAACATCGTAATATTGGGATGTTTCGAGTTGCAGTCGGATATCCGGATTGTCTTTCAACATGGGCCATCCCCCGCAACGTCCCTTTATATATCCGGATAAATCGCACATACCCGGATGACGCGAGGCAAAACATTTTATACGGGAATCAAGAGCGGCCGTGACAACAGCCAAAGCGCCGCCCTGGCTTCCTCCCATTACGGCAATATTCTGTTTATCAAATGCATCGAGCGTGTATATAAAATCGATAGCCCGCCGGCATCCGATAAATGCTCTTTTAAAGTAATATTTGTCTTTATCATGTAAATTATAATGCGCATAGTCGTTGAGGGCAGCCGAAGCAAGATCGGAGTATACCTGTTGGGGCAGATTTACCGGAATGCCGTGTATGCCTATTTCCAAGGTGATAACCCCTTTGTTTGCAAGTGTTTTGTACCCGGTAAAAGAATGTAGACCCGCTCCGGGTACTTGTAGTATAGCCGGATATTTACCTGCCTTTTTAGGGATACAAAGCATTCCGTAAATGTAACTTCCGGAAGCATTGTTTTGAAACCGGATATGATAAACGTTTAAAGTCGATGTACAAAGTTCCGGTTGTAATGTCATTAATGGTTCCAATGGAATTTTTGCCGCATCGCTTTGGGCTTTTTCCCAAAACGCTTGGAAATCATCAGGCATAGTTTGAGTCGGTCTGATATTTTCGGGTTCGTAACCAACGTTAATATAGCTGGAATATGTTTTCTTGCCTGTATTGAAACTTACGCGGATAGTTTGAAATCCGGGCGCCTTCATGCCGGGTATTTTCAATTTTACTTTAGTATTCTTAATATCCAAAGTCATCTTTTTTATTGCAGACGTCATTTCCGGGCCATATTCGCAATCGACGGTGATATTACTCAAAGGGATTTTGTTGTGAATCACATAAATTTCAAATTCGGCTTCTTCACCGACTCTGTATCTCCAATTAGCGTTGTTAGGTTCAATCATAACAGTGTAAAGCGCTTGAGAAGGTTGTGCGGATAAACCGGCAATATATAAGAATAAAGTGAAACTAAAAAATAACTTTTTCATGATAGAGAATTATTTTATGAATTTATTATGGTGGATTTTTAAATTTATTATTGTTATTACCCCAATTATAGTTCAATTTCTTTCGTTAACCGGATATCGTCGGAAGAGGCTCCAATCATAAATAAATAATTTCCCTTAGGAACAACAAAACTGCTTTTTGTTTCGTCCCAATAGCGCAAATTTTATTTAAAGATTGAGATTTCTATTTTTTCGGTTTGCCCTTTTTTAATGAAGATCCGTTCAAATCCTTTTAGTTGTTTGATAGGTAAAGAAATATCCTGTTTTTTCGGAAGTTTGACATACAATTGCGTTACTTCGTCTCCGTCTTTTTTTCCTACATTTTTTACATTGAAGCTTATTTTGATTACTTCACCCGCTTCTTGAACACTCATATTTTTATATTCAAAAGAAGAATAGCTCAACCCATAACCGAAAGCATAAAGGGGTTTTCCTGTAAAATATTGGTAGGTGCGTCCTTTAGTTATATCGTAATCATCATTATACGCAGTCATAATCGAAGCAGCCTTTCCTTCCCTTACACATTGTTCGAATGCCGGAAAATAATATTCCCGTAGTATTCTTTCCGTAACTTGCGGATTACATTCAAAACGGTTATGCTCTTCGTTGTTGACAGCGAAATGTTTAGGTGTAGAGACGATTTTGAGATATTTAGAATCGTTTCCTTGAAGACCTTTTACAAATTGCGTTCCTAAAATCCCGGACAAAAAAGGATCTTCGCCATAAGTTTCCGGCGTGCGTCCCCAGCGGGGATCGCGAGCCATATTGACGGTTGGAGACCAAAATGTAAGTAAATCGCTGAATTGCGCCATTTGTTTTTTTCCTTGTTCCAATTCGTTCCAACGAGCGCGGGCTTCATCCGAAATAGCTGTAGCTATCTGATAATGCAAATCAGGATTCCACATAGCGGCGAGTCCGATTGCTTGGGGAAAAACCGTAAAATTTCCCGGACGAACGACTCCATGTAGAGCTTCATTTCCATGATAATATTTATCAATTTCCAAACGGGTAATTTCCGAAGAGGTGGCTCGCAACAAACTGACTTTTTCTTCCATTGTCATTTTGGATAATAAATCCGATATTCTTTCGTGGATGGAGAAATTTTCATCGCGAAACACCTCTTTTTTTTGAGTTTGAGCGTTTAGTGTTTGGAGAAATAAAATAACTGCAATAGTGCAAAAAATATTTTTTTTCATGATACATTGTGTTTTTATGGTACATTAAATTATAATCGGGTTATGAAAAAATCGGGTTTTAAAATATTAGTATAAACCATTTTTTTGTCTGTGATTTATAATATATACGATACGAGCATAGTATAACTCAGGGCAAATTTACATAAAAAAATGAAAAATAGAGGTGAATTGCCTGAAAAAAGATTCAAAAATATAGGTAAAATAACAGAGAGGTAATTTTTTCTATGAAAATTAAAGAATTTTCTTGCATATTAAATTGTATTGTTTCAAAAAACTTATTATATTTGCGCTTTATTAACATTTTATTAAAAATATATAAGGGGTGAAAATAATTAGGAGATTTTCTTTTTTATATATTTGTAATACTAACCACAGTGCATAAATGATGGAAAATAAAAAAAGTACTTATCGAGAAGCTTTTGGTCGTTTACAAGAAATACAAGGTTTGATTGAAAATAATCGCTTGGACGTGGATGAATTGAGCGATATTCTCAAAGAAGCTTCCTCTTTGTTAAAAATCTGTAAAGATAAATTGTTTATAGTCAATGAAGAAACTAAAAAAATAATAGAAAATATACAATGAAAAAATATGTTATTATACTTGCAGGAGGAAGAGGCTTGCGAATGGAAACACATACTCCCAAACAGTTTCTTTTGCTGAAGGGAAAACCGATTCTTATGCATACGATTGAAGCTTTTTATGATTACGATCAGGAGATAAGTATTATTCTTGTGTTATCCGAAGAATATCAATCTTACTGGAAAGGATTATGTAGAACCTATCATTTTGAAATTCCACACCAGCTTGTGCCGGGTGGCTCTACCCGTTTTCATTCGGTAAAAAATGCCTTGGAGTTAATTGATAAACATTCTATTGTCGCTATTCACGACGGAGTCCGCCCATTGGTAAGTCGGGATATTATCGATAGCGTTTATAGCGCAGTCAAGAAAGGAAGAGCCGTTTGTCCGGTTATTCCTGTATCCGATTCTTTAAGGATAAAGACAAAAATAGGTACGCGGCGGGTAGATCGTAACAATTATTATCAAGTGCAAACGCCGCAGGTCTTTGCTTCTAAGTTTTTGTTAAGCGCTTATTTACAACCTTATTCAGAAGAATTTACCGATGACGTCGCAGTCGTTGAATCTTCACGGCGATGTCAAACGATAGTGGTAGATGGAAGTCCGGAAAACATTAAAATAACTACTCCCGCTGATTTAGTAATAGCTGAAGCCTTGTTGGATTTAAGGTGCCGGAGTTAAGCGAGCAAAATATCACGTATCTGCCGGGTGTCGGACCTAAAAAAGCAGAAATACTTAAGAAAGAGCTGAATGTTGTTTCATGGGAAGATATTATATATTATTTTCCGTACAAATACATTGATCGGAGTAAAATTTTCAAAATCCGCGAAGTAAATGGAACAATGCCTTATATTCAATTAAAAGGGAAAATTCGCAATTATGAAATTTTGGGCGAAGGACATGCCCGCAGGCTTATAGCCGGCTTTTATGATGATACGGGGAGCATCGAATTGGTTTGGTTTCGTAATATTAGGCAAATTCAAAACATGTATAAAATCGGTACGGAATATATATTATTCGGAAAGCCGACTATTTTTGGACATAAAATAAATATTGCCCATCCGGAACTTGAAACCGAAGATAAATTTTTTCATGGAGAAGTCGGCGTTCAAGGGCAATATCGTACTTCTGAAAAAATGAAGAATGCGTTTTTACATTCTCGCGCCATTCAACGAATCATCATTTCAGTTCTGGAGCATATAAAAACTCCGCTCACAGAAACATTAAGTCGGGAAATTATCCGAAAAGCAAATGTTATTAATTTGGATGAAGCGATCCGGAATATCCATTTTCCACAAACGCCTAATTTGCTCCGCAAAGCGCAATATCGCTTGAAATTTGAAGAATTATTTTACTTGCAGCTCCATATTTTGCGGGTAACGAAATATAGGGAAAAACGCCTGGGAGGATTATTGTTCAGTAAGGTAGGTAATTATTTCAATAGTTTTTATCACCGGAATCTTCCTTTCGAATTGACGGACGCCCAAAAGCGCGTAGTGAAGGAAATCCGTGCGGATATGAACAACGGAAGGCAAATGAACCGTTTGTTGCAAGGCGACGTGGGAAGCGGCAAAACTATGGTTGCTTTATTAACGATGTTGATTGCATTGGATAATGGTTTTCAAGCGGCATTGATGGCTCCGACTGAAATATTGGCGATGCAGCATTACGAAACGATTAGAGAATTATTAGACGGTTTAGGTATTGAAATTGCCTTATTAACCGGTTCGACCCGGAAAAAAGTACGAGAAAAACTATTGCCTGCCGTCAAAGACGGAAAAATCCAAATTCTGATAGGGACGCACGCCTTGATCGAGAATACGGTTTCGTTCTGTAATTTGGGTTTAGTGACGATTGACGAGCAACATCGTTTCGGTGTTGCCCAACGCGCTAAATTATGGGGAAAAAATACGATTCCGCCACACATTTTAGTGATGACTGCTACGCCGATTCCCCGAACCTTGGCGATGACGCTTTATGGCGATTTGGATGTTTCGGTTATCGACAAATTACCTCCGGGACGTAAACCGGTGAAAACCATTCATGTATACAGCGCCAAACGTGCTAATCTCTACGAATTCGTGCGAAAACAGCTTCAACAAGGTTGTCAAGTTTATATTGTTTATCCTTTAATAGAAGAGAGTGAAACAATGGATTTAAAAAACTTGACGGAAGGATTTGAAACGACCAAAGAAATATTTTCTGAATACAGCGTATGTATGATTCATGGCAAAATGAAACCGGCTGAAAAAGAAGCCGAAATGCAGAAATTTGTTTCAGGAGAAACACAAATAATGGTGGCTACAACAGTAATTGAAGTGGGAGTAAATGTTCCGAAAGCTTCGGTAATGATTATTGAAAATGCCGAACGTTTCGGACTTTCGCAGTTGCATCAGTTGCGGGGCAGGGTAGGGCGCGGCGCCGACCAGTCGTTTTGTATCTTATTGACTAATTATGAGTTGTCTGAAAATACTCGTCGACGTATCGAGATCATGACGGAAACAAACGATGGTTTTCTGATTGCGGAAGAAGATCTAAAACTGCGTGGTCCCGGCGATATTGATGGAACGCAACAGAGTGGTATTGCGTTTAACCTCAAAATTGCCGATCTTTCGCACGACGGACAGATATTAAGTCTTGCTCGCGATATGGCGCAAGAAATCCTTAACGATGATCCTTTGTTACAAAAACCGGAAAATACAGTTTTGAATCAACAGTTGAATAAAATAAATCGTTCCCGGCAGATGGGATGGTTCATGATTAGTTGATAGTATGTACTTTACCGGCAAAATCGGGCTTATGCATTCAACAGAAACGACAAATCGTTCTCAGGACTTAGTTCCATAGGTATTTTGCCTTTTTTGAATAATCGGGCCGTCTTGTTTCCAATAAGTTTCAATGTATTTCCTTCCCTTATTAATAGGGTAGATTCCCGTAGTCCGAGCACGTGAATATTCGGATTGACTTCAATAAATTCATTGATACGCATTTCTCGGGTTTCTCCGCCGAAACCTTCAGGATGCACGTCCAAATAATGCGGATTAATTTGGAAAGGGATGAGATTTAACGTATTAAATCCGTGCGGATCAACAATAGGCATATCGTTGGTTGTCCGTAATGTCGGGCAAGCGACATTACTTCCTGCGCTCCATCCGATATAAGGAGTCCCTGCTTCCACTTTTTTGCGGATGGCTTCCATCAGTCCGTGGTCGTTCATCATTTGCACCAATTGCCATGTATTACCACCGCCTACTACGATGGCTTGAGCTTCTGCAACTGCCTGTATGGGGTCGTAAGCATGATGAATACCGGTTACATGATGTCCTAACCCGGAAAACCGGCTTTCTACTTTAGCTACGTATTCGTCGAAACTAAATGTAACTGCCGCGTAAGGAATAAATAAGGCAGTGACGGGCGTTTCTCCTAAAAAAGCTTTTATTGCTTCTTGAGGCCATCCCAGGTATTCTTCGCCGGGATTAGTGGAATTACTGATTAATAAAAGTTTCATACAACAAGTTGATAATTAGAAATTAAGAGCATGAAATTATGCATTATTTTTATGGCGTTATTTTTATTGTATATGAATAGGCTCTTTATTTGATTTTATATTCCAACTTTTTTTTTGCGATTGCATTCTCGAAACAGCTCCCAAATATCCGCCGTGATGTCTTTTAGCGTAATCAGATGCTGAAAAGTCTATTCTTTTCATTGTTTCAACAACTAATAAATCGCCCATTACCGTCATCACCGTAGTGGATGTGGTTGGAGTTAAACCTAAAGGACAAACTTCTTTTGGATTTCCGGTTAACAAGCAAACGTCGGCGCTTTTTGCTAAAGTGCTTTCCTCGTCGCCTGTGATAACGATGAATTTCATTTTTGGGATTAAATTACGTGCCAGATCAATTAATTCGATAATTTCGCGGGTTTTTCCCGAATTGGAAATCAATAACATTAAATCGTTTTCACACAATATTCCCAAATCGCCGTGTTGAGCTTCGCTTGGATGAAGGAAACAGGCAGTCGTTCCTGTTGAACTAAATGTGGTAGCCATATTAGAGGCAATCTGTCCGGCTTTTCCCATCCCACTACAGACTAATTTTCCTTTTTTGTAATGGATTTGTTCAATAATCAAATTTACCGCCTTGTCATAAGCTTCTGTGATGGGTATGTTCTCGATAGCTATAACTTCTCTATCAATTATTTCCTTTAACTTTGCAATCATTTCTTTTGTGTATTTTTGCACAAAGGTATTTATTTATATTTTTGTACGCTAAAAAAAATACTAAATTATGCAATACGAAACATTTTCTTTAGAGAATAAACTTCGAGTAATACATTTTTTTTCCAATTCACCCGTTTCTTATTGCGGATTTGCCGTCAATGCCGGAACGCGTGATGAAGAAGCGCATCAACAGGGCTTGGCTCATTTTATTGAACATATGCTTTTCAAAGGCACTCATAAACGAAAAGCTTGGCATATTCTTAATCGAATGGAAAATGTGGGAGGTGAGTTAAATGCTTATACCACAAAAGAAGAAACTTTTTTATATGCAGTTTGTCTTTCGGAAAATATCGAACGGGCGATTGAACTTTTATCTGATTTAATATTTAATTCCCGTTTCCCGGAAATGGAGATAGATAAGGAAAAAGAAGTGGTTTTCGATGAAATTAATTCTTATCGTGATAATCCATCCGAGATGATATTTGACGAATTTGAAAATCTTTTATTTAAGGGAAATGAAATGGGTCATAATATATTGGGAGAAGAAACCAGCTTGAATACGTTTACGCAAGCTTCTTGTAACGAATTTACTTCCCGGTTTTATCACCCGGAGAACATGATTTTTTTTCATTTCGGGCAAATGCCTTTACCCAAAATAATTCGCTTGGCTCGCAAATATTTCCAAAAGGAAAAAGTAAATGTTTTTTCAAGGAATAAAAGGCGAACACCGGAAGCCGTTGTTCCGGTAAAAGAAATTCAAAATAAAGGACTTCATCAGTCGCATGTAATCGTTGGCGGTAGAGGATATAGCATTTTTGATACAAAAAAAACCGGCCTTTATCTGCTAAATAATATAATAGGCGGACCCGGAATGAACAGTCGCCTAAACGTAAACTTGAGGGAAAGAAACGGCTTGGTTTATACGGTTGAGTCCGGATTGACAAGCTATACCGACACAGGCGTTTTTACTATTTATTTTGGCTGTGACCACAAAGAAATCGATAAATGTTTAGTCCTTATATACAAAGAATTAAAAAAACTGCGCGACATTAAGTTGACTTCTTTGCAATTGCAGGCCGCAGTGAAACAATTGAAAGGGCAATTGGGCATTGCAAGCGATCACAGGGAAAATATAGCAATGGGCTTGGGGAAAAGTTTTTTGCATTTCAACAAATACGACGGTTTACCGGAGGTTTATCGGAAAATAGATGCATTAACCGCTTCACAACTATTGGATATTGCCAATGAAATTTGGGATGAAAGCCAACTTTTTCATTTGATATATAAATAAAATGCAAATGAATTGTCCCGCGTGAAATACAGCAGCGTTAAATGTTTATTTTTTTTTATGTTTTAAAAATTTGTAACTATTCAGCCTCAAAAAAACAAATAAAACGAATTTTAAATACTAAAAAGGCACAATTATCGTTTAAATAAAAAAAGCGCAACAAATGCAGGAAGATAACGATATTTATACCA
>JAISOJ010000046.1 GCA_031275735.1 Dysgonamonadaceae bacterium | reverse complement strand
GAAAATGGCTTTTTCGCTACGCTCAAAAACAATTTTCAAAGCCAACAAAAAATCTATTTCTTCTCCTTTTTAATCAATTAGATAAATCCTATTTTTCGCATTTACTAATTGAAAGAGGGCTTCGATACGCCTTTGGCAAAGTTTTTTCAGGAGATTTATAAACCGTTTGCATTTAATACTTGAATCTACGTTTTGAGCAAAAAACCTGTTTTTGGGGGATTAACAAAGAAATTTTTGTACATTTGCAAACTAATTTTGAAGCGATGAAAAAAGCACAGAAAGACATAACCTCTCGGATAATAAGCGGCTCTTTCCCTCAAAAGGACAGCCATGGTTCTATCTCAATGCCTATCTACTCAGGAGCAGCTTTTGAATTTGATACGGCTGAAGAAATGGAAGATGCATTTTTGGGAAAAAACGGAAAACATACTTATTCCCGCATTTCTAATCCTACGGTAGAATTTTTTGAGAATCGAATTAAAGATGCTAGCGGAGCTGCTCATGTATTAGCCGTTTCATCAGGAATGGCTGCTATCTCTAATGTTTTCATGACCATTGCTTATGCCGGATCTAATATAGTTACTTCTCCTCACTTATTTGGGAATACATTCTCTTTATTTCTTTTTACTCTTGAAGCATTCGGAGTGAAAGCCCGTTTTTGCAATTTAATGAATAAAGAAGAAATTGAACGTAATATTGATGAAAAGACATGCGCGATATTTACGGAAATTATTACAAATCCGCATTTGGAAGTGATCGACTTAAACATGCTTTCTGAAATTGCTTCGCAAAAAGGAATTCCTTTGGTTGCCGATTCAACACTGATTCCTTGGCCTATTTTTGACGCTTCCAGATTAGGTGTTGATTTAGAAGTGGTATCAAGCACAAAATATATTTCGGGAGGTGCAACAAGTATTGGAGGAGTGATACTGGATCATCAAACTTTTGATTGGAGTCGCTCACCCCGCTTAGGTAAATTAGCTCAAACAATGGGTAAACAGGCTTTTCAAGTAAAACTCCGCTCTGAAATTTCCCGCAATATGGGCGCTTATATGTCGCCTCATACTGCTTATTTGCAAAATCTTGGAATGGAAACTTTAAGTCTGCGCTATGCAAAAGCGTCTTCCACTTGTTTGCAATTAGCCCAATTCTTACAAACTATTCCAAGCATTAAAAACGTAAATTATAATGGTTTAACCAACAATCCTTTTTATCCGGTCAGTAAAAAACAGTACGGCGATTATCCGTGTGCGATGTTGACTTTTGGTTTGGAAGACAAGAAAACTTGTTTTGCTTTCATGAACCGATTGAAAGTTATTCGAAGAGCAACTAATTTATTTGATAATAAAACGCTTATTATTCATCCTTTATCTACTATCTACGGAACTTTAAGACCGGAACATAAAAAAATGACGGGAGTACCTGACGATATGTTAAGGCTTTCGGTAGGATTAGAAGATTTGGAAGATTTGAAAGCTGATATTTTGCAAGCGTTGGCTGAAAAATAAATTAAAAAAACTTACTTCCCGTACCAAATCAGGATAATTGAACTGTATAAAGAACAGACCTGCCGTACAAGTTAAGATGCATTTACCTGAAATTATGAAAGTAAATAATCTATTTTTCATAAAAAAATGCTACCTTTGCCCCTTCATTTGAATGGAAAGTTAGTTTTATGGCAAAAATAAAAAGGATTACTCCTGACTATATTTTCGAATCCAGTTGGGAAGTTTGTAATAAAGTGGGAGGAATCTATACGGTATTATCCACTCGAGCAAAAACCTTGCAATCCTTGTTCAATGACAAAATTATTTTTATCGGACCTGATTTGTGGCAAGGTGCCAGTAATCCGGATTTTATTGAAAGTAAAACTTTTTTAAAAGAATGGAAGAAAAAAATATCTGAGGAAGAAAAAATTAAAGTTAGGGTAGGACGTTGGAATATACCGGGAAAACCGCTTGCTCTCTTGGTTGATTTTCATTTTTATTATGAGATAAAAGATAAAATTTATTACCGGATGTGGGAAAAATTCGGGATAAATTCGTTATTAGCTTATGGCGACTACGACGAATCCTGTATGTTTGCCTACGCCGCCGGGAAAATTATAGAAAGCCTCTATTATCATTTAAAACTAGCGGATAAAAAAGTTATCGCTCATTTCAATGAATGGATGTTGGGAATGGGCGCTCTTTATATTAAAGATCATTTGCCTGCGGTAGCAACAGTCTTCACTACGCATGCAACTTCTATTGGACGATCGATTTGTGGAAATAATTATCCGTTGTACGAGAAATTTAATACGTACAACGGCGATCAAATGGCACGGCAACTGAACATGGAAGCGAAACATTCGCTGGAGAAACAAACGGCTTTTTATGTGGATTGTTTTACGACAGTGAGTGAATTAACTGCTAAAGAATGTATGCAACTATTAGAGAAAAAACCGGATATTATAACACCGAACGGGTTTGAATTTAATTTTGTACCGGAAAGAAAAATTTTTGATGACAAAAGGAAAGCCGCTCGCCGGTCATTAATTTGTGTTGCGGAACAATTAATAGGGGAAGAAATACAAGACGACGCTTGTTTATTGGCAATCAGCGGCCGATATGAATATAAGAATAAAGGAATTGATGTTTTTATCGAAGCCATGAACCGGATTCGTTGGACGCATCCTCAAAAACAGATCATTGCTTATTTGCTGGTTCCTGCATGGATAAACGGCCCTCGTACCGATTTACAAAACCGTTTATTAATGAAGGATAAGCATGAATTTGCATTATCTAATCCTTATTACACGCATAATTTGTATTTTCCGGAACAAGACAGGATTTGTGGTTACTTGAGTCATTTGGATTTTCTTAATCAGAAAAGTTTCAACACTAAAATTATTTTTGTTCCTTCTTATTTGAATGGAAATGACGGTATATTTAATTTACCGTATTATGATTTGTTAATTGGATTTGATTTAACCGTATTTCCTTCTTATTATGAACCATGGGGATATACACCTTTGGAAAGCATTGCTTTTGCCATTCCTACTATCACAACTAATTTAGCCGGTTTTGGTTTATGGGCAAAAGAAAAAGGAATAGCGAGCAATAATTTCGAATCAGGAGTTGAGGTCATTAAGCGAACAGACGGTAACTATTTTGATGTGGCTGAACAAATAAAGGAAACGGTTTTGAAATACACCACAGAATTTACTCCAGAACAAATCAAGCAAACCCAAACAGCCGCTCAAAAATTGTCAAAAAAAGCATCCTGGATAAATTTCATCGAATACTATTTGGATGCTTACGACTATGCTTTAAAAAGGAAAAATAATTATTGAAAATCAATTGAATAATAATATAAAAACAAACAAATATGAAATTCAAAGCAAGTTATGCGAATGAACCTTTTTGGAAAGAAAGTAATGTTCATTCTAAAATGCCGCAGGAATTAAAGGTATTGGACGAAATTGCTCATAACATATGGTGGAATTGGAATTATGAAGCAACCGAGTTATTTAAAAGCATAGATAAAGATCTTTGGAATAAGCTGGAAGGAAATCCTGTTTTGTTATTACAACGTCTTTCATATCGCCGTTTGGAATCTATAACCCGCGACGAATTATTGATGAAAATGATAAATAATGTTTATGCAAAATTCAAAACTTATATGCAAGAACCGAAACGAACCGATATCCCTTCTGTTGCTTATTTCAGTATGGAATATGGTTTGTCTAATATTCTGAAAATATATTCGGGAGGTTTAGGTATTTTAGCAGGCGACTATATTAAAGAAGCAAGCGATATTAATGTCGATTTGACAGCCGTTGGATTTTTGTACCGTTATGGATATTTTTCCCAATCATTATCAATGGATGGTCAGCAAATTGCCAATTATGAACCCCAATATTTCGATCAACTGCCTATCGAACAAATACTAGATGAAACCGGTAAGCCGATGATATTAGAAGTTCCTTACAATAATTTCCTTGTCTATTCTCATGTATGGAAAGTTAATGTAGGACGTATTAGATTGTATTTATTGGATACGGATATAGATCTAAATAGCGAGTGGGATCGTTCTATTACGTATCAATTGTATGGAGGCGACAATGAAAACCGGCTCAAACAGGAATATCTATTGGGGATAGGCGGGATTCTTCTCTTAAATAAATTGGGAATAAAGAAGGATGTATATCATTGTAATGAGGGTCATGCCGCATTAATCAACGTGCAACGCTTGGTAGATTATATTCAAAATGACAAATTGAACTTTAACGAGGCTTTAGAGATTGTAAAATCCTCTGCTTTATACACTTGTCATACTCCGGTTCCGGCAGGTCACGATTATTTTGAAGAACAGGTATTCTGTAAATACATGAGCCATTTCCCTGAACAATTAGGTATTTCTTGGCAAGATTTCATGGATATGGGTCGTGCCGAACCGGGAAGCAGTGAAAAATTTTCAATGAGCGTTTTTGCTTTGAATACTTGCCAAGAGGCTAATGGCGTGAGTTTCCTGCACGGCGAAGTTTCAAAAAAAATGTTCAATCCCGTATGGAAAGGTTATTTTGCGTCGGAATTACATGTAGGATATGTTACTAATGGCGTACATATGCCAACTTGGGCTGCTTCGGAATGGCGAAAATTTTATGAAAAATGTTTCGATAAAAACTTTTATAACGATCAGTCCAATCCGGCCATTTGGGAAAAAATTTATCAGGCAAACGACGAGGAAATATGGAATGTCCGAACTACATTAAAAAATCGTTTAGTAAAACATATTCGAGAATCTTTCAAAGACAATTGGTTAAAAAATCAAGGCGATCCTTCCAAAGTAGTTTCCATTCTTGAAAAAATTAATCCCAATGCTTTATTAATTGGTTTCGGTCGTCGTTTTGCTACGTATAAACGTGCTCATTTGTTGTTTACCGATTTGGAACGATTAGCTAAAATTGTGAATAACCCGGATTATCCGGTTCAGTTTATTTTCACAGGAAAAGCCCACCCTGCGGATGGCGGCGGACAAGGATTGATTAAACAAATAGTTGAAATATCCCGTCGTCCTGAATTTTTGGGTAAAATTATTTTCCTTGAAAATTATGATATGCGTTTAGCCAAACGCTTAGTTTCCGGCGTGGATATTTGGCTAAATACGCCTACTCGTCCTTTGGAGGCTTCGGGAACTTCGGGCGAAAAGGCGGAGATGAATGGCGTATTGAATTTTTCAGTATTGGATGGCTGGTGGTATGAAGCTTACCGTGAAGGCGCCGGTTGGTCTTTGACCGAAAAGCGGACTTACGACTCTCAACAGTTTCAAGATCAGCTAGATGCAGTGACTATCTATACGATGCTGGAAAATGAAATTATTCCTTTATATTATTCGAAAAATGATAAGGACTATTCTTCCGAATGGATACAATACATTAAAAATTCGATAGCGCAAATTGCTCCGCATTATACGACTAAGCGAATGTTTGATGATTACATCAACCGTTTTTATAATAAATTGGCTGCTCGTTCGAAAGAATTGGCTGCAAATAATTTCTCCAAAGCAAAAGAGTTGGTGGCTTGGAAAGAAAATGTCGCTTCTCATTGGGATGAAATTGAAGTCGTTTCGAGTAATGCTAAAGATACGATTTTCAATAGCGGAATCGAAATAGGCGATGAGCTAAGGGCCTCTCTTGTATTAGATAAACATGGTATTGAAGGAGATTTGGGCGCCGAATTTGTAAGAATGCATGTGGATGCGGAAACAAATAGAGAAATAATCAAAGTTTACCCGATGCATTTGGATAAGACAGAAGGAAATATATTGTATTTTTCCATTGCACTAAAAGCTTCGGAAGCCGGTTCTTTCAAGGTAGGTTTGCGCATTTATCCCGACAATAAAGATATTCCTCACCGGATGGATTTTGCATACGTAAAATGGATTAATATCTAAAATTTATTTTTTAGGATTGATTGCACAACCCGGACAGTCATTACAGCGATTATGCCGGGTTTTTTTATTGCAAAAATACACGTAAATTTTTCTGTAGAGATAAATCGCTACAAGTATTCCTATTATATATATAATGATTTCTTGCCACATAAAATACAAGGCAAAGATAGCATTAAATTATTAAAAATTCTCCATATCTTGCTCAGGTTGTCAATTGTATACAGTACCTGAATAGTTACCCAAAAGTTATTTTAATTATTTTTTGACTAATTTGGCTCTGTATTTTTGACTATTGCCTTCCACCGATAGGATATAAATTTCTTTCGGATATTTGGACAAATCAATAATTGTAGATGCCTCTTGCGTATAACGAGAATAAAGATTCTGTCCGTAGATGTCGGCGACAAATAAAAAAAGATCGTCATTGGGTAGTTGAACATGGAAAATGCCTTCGGATGGATTTGGATAAACACTGATCGATGGTTGTATAAAGTTTTCCATTTTATCCCCCCCTTTTCTAATCACAAATTTATCTACGTAAATATCGCCTTTCATATTGAAAGTCAAAACGTGTAAGCCCTCTGTAAATGGTATATCCGATAAGGTAACGGTATGGAAATTGCTTCTACTACCACTCGGAATTGTCATAAAGGCAGGATCGGTTAAAATTTCTCCATCAAAACTTAAATAAAAACTTCCTTCATAACCTTCATTGATAGAAACGGCAATGCAATCGAAATCGTATAATCCGGATTCCGGTACTTCAATACTGTAATTAGTATATTCCCTCGTTCTCGTATCCGCTAAATAATAGATTCCTTTAGTACGATAATAGGCAATATCTACGTCTTCTTCCTCGCGATATTCTCTAAAAAAGTTTCCTTTGCTCGTATCGTAATAAGCAGAACCATTTCCTCCTTCATTAAAATCCTCAGCTTCAATTGTACAAGGAATTTTCCTTGCATTTCCACCATAAGGAGTACCTAAAAATATGCTTCCCTCGGTAATTATCGTTCCATTTACTATCCCGCTTTCGTTAAAGGCGTCGACCGAGAAATAGTAGGGAGAATCCTTGTTGAAAAAACCGGCTTCCAATTGATTGGTAAAAACCATGACCGCATTGTTTAATCGGTTTACATTCACGCCCCAATGAACAATATATCCCGTCACATTATCTTGCCCATTCCATTCCAAAAGGAATCGCCGTTGATCGCTATTTTTTCTTTTTGCCTGAAAACCGGATACTTCATTAGGGAATATGCCATTGTCTTTTCCAAAAACGCGAAATCCGGATAATGAAAATTTTCCATTCAAAGCTTGGGTATTGGTAATGCGAAGATACCTCATTTGCTGCGGTTCATCTAACACTATCAATTCGTGAGGCATATCATAGATATTTTGTGTCCGGTCGACAAGTACCGTCCATGCTTTGCCGTCGTCGGAAGTTTCTATCCGATATTGATAAATCACATACGAATTAGGCGCTTTAGTTGTAAAATCCTGATCGGCGAAATTCACTTGCACGGCATTCACTTGCATGGATTTTTCTAAATCTACTTGCCACCATTCACCGGCATTTCCGGTTTGAGCCGACCACCAATTTTCTATTTCTTCGTTATTCGCGTTCTCCGGCACAAACCCTGAAAAAAACGAAGAAGCAGATACCGTTTTCTTATAGGAAAGCAGATGCCAATTCATTGAACAATCGTCTGTTTCAAAATCAACTTTTTTATTTGGAATAATAAAAGGATAATCCGTATAAACGGTATGGGCATACAGGTTCCCTTCGGAAAAATAAACAGGAAATAAACCCAAACGCCGTTCGAAAGAGTGTCGGACAGATATTCGCATGGATGCCACATGCCAATAATTTCCATACTCATCTTTGAACGTATGTCCATGCCCGGCGCCTCCAATAAAACCTCCCGGTTTGATCGAAAACGGGCTGTTTTCCATGTAAGTAAAAGGACCTAACGGCGTATCGCCTATATATACGCCGTCGGCATATATCCTGTATTCCGTGCCGGGAGCGGCATATTGTAAATAATATTTTCCCTGGTGTTTGATCATACAGGGACCTTCGTTCCATCCGGTACGGTGTTCTTCGTTATTTTTTCCGGGAACTTCCCAACCGTATTTTTCTCCCTTATGTTCAATTAAAACTACCGGTGTTCCAATTGATTTAAATCCGTTGGATGGATCCACTTCTACCCCCATAATAGGATCACTGTCCGAACAACCCCAAATGATATATACCTTACCGGTATCTTCATCTTTAAAAAAAGCAGGATCAGCTGTTCCATATTCAAATTTCACAGGAATAAGTTCATACCATTCGTCCGTATCAGGATTGTTTGTACAAAAAATACGAGGGGAACCGCCGGTCATATAATACAATGTTTCACCTAATACTAAAACAGTAGGAGCATAATTTTCTTGTGTAGCAATCGTCGTACAAGGGATATAAGTCCATTTCACCAAATCGGCAGAACTCCAATAGCCCCCTGATTTAGAAGCGAATAAATAATACTTTCCTTTAAAATATTCAACTACAGGATCGGCAGCTTCTCTCCGTGAAGGTTCATCGAATTGAAAGCGATAATTTAAATTCATTGGGTTAGCAACAATCCGGTTATTTTGTGCGTGGATGCTTAACCAAGCCCAAACCGGTAAGATAAAAAAAAGTAAGTATTTCATGTTCATTTATTTGAAGGTGCCCATAGGAGAATCAAGCTCTTCATTTCAAGAATGAGAATCTTGCGTCCTAGCTGATAGACGAATGGGCCTTTACCTGGTGATTTAACTGCAAATGTACAAAAACTTCCGGCATTATACACAAGCGAATAAAAAGAACAGCAATTTAGGGCTGCTAAGAGGCATATAAACCACTACAACTATATTTAACTTAAATCTATCGTTTCAAATTGATAATCTTGTAGGGTGTTTCTTTGTTGAAATTGGGATAGATAAACCCTTTGTTATTTCTATCCATCATTTCAATCAAATACATTAAATCATATTGAGGATCAATTTGTTCTGCACGAATTGTCGTTTGAAACGTATGCGTTTTACCATCGGTAGTTATCATGGGAAGCATTTCAAAATCTTTGTATTGGTTGACAGCCCTGTATAGCAGGCGTACCCATTTCACTCCTGCAGGAGCATCAATATTAGCCTTAATGACAATCGGTTGGCCTATTTCTACCGTATCTATCGGCGTGTGAACGACGGTAAAATATCGGCTATTGTCCGTATCTGTAGCGCATATATAGCGAGGTGATGTTTTAACCGGTTTGTCGGGAGTGAAATATATGCGTTGCTCTTTCAATTTTTCCAATCCTTTGTTAAGAAGTACCCATTCATCTTTCCAATGTCCGGAAAGTGATTTTTTTCCGATAAGTATATTTTTCGCATATACATTACCTGCGGCGTCCACTAATTGTTTCCAGGCCTCCGTTGCGTTTTGTTCGTGAATAATGGCTTCGTCCAACGCTGTGATATCTTTGGTACGCAAAAAAAGGCAGTAACTAATAGCAGCCGGAATTCTTCGCGCATGGAAAAGAGCCAGGTTTGATAACATTTTTAAATCGGTTATGGTCGAATAAAATTCTTTATTGCTTGTTGAGTCTATAATTTTTTCCGCTGCCTCAATTTTTTTCTTTACGTCTTCCGATCGTTTTGTTAACCACAAACTGGTTGTTGATGGTAACGTTTTGGCTGTTTCAAGGGTTCCCAACAGAACTTGAGCTTCTTCATCAAAGCTTGCGAATTGCTGCAAATCGCTTCCCTCAGCTTTGGCGTACAAGGGCAAGTCGCCTAAGCGTTGTTTTTCCGGCCATGCGCTTGTTGTCGGGAAAAAACTGTAAGGATAACAAGATGCAACGATCCGGGGCAAAATCCAACTAGCTTCGTCCAATGCTTGTTTTATAATAACTCCTGCTGTTTTTCCAAACCGTTTTTCAAATTCTTTGTTCCAAATATCATCAGGCGTATAAGGGTCGTATCCGATTAAGCCGAATGTCTGGAAGAAATACCAATAACGTTCAAACTCGTAGTTATAATATTGATATGGAGAATCGAGTAATTGAAATGGCTTTGCATCATGCATTTGTGATTCCATTTTAGTGGCCAACGGTTCATAAACGGCGTAAGCTTCGCTGTTATAAAGATGACAACTTTCTACAAACCGTTTTACATATTCCGGACTACCCCACAAAAACGCTCGGTTAGTGCCGCCATTCCAGAGTTTCCAAAGCATCTGGTAATGTTGTGGATAACGTAACATGTTTGCATAACCGTGCCTCCTGTTCTTTTGATCTTCCCTATTAATATGAGTGGGACTAAATGGCATCCCCATTTGTTCCATCCAGAATTTAGGCGCAATCCGGAATTTTATTCCTAATTGAATAGCGCTTCGGATTAATGTGTCGGTAATTCCTTTGGAATGAATATCGATCATCATGTTTGGAGCATTTTCTTTTACTGTTTCAAAAAAGTTCAAGCTGAATTCATGTAATTCATTTTCTTTCAACCCGGATTCGTTATTTGTTTTGAATAAAATAGCGTCAAGATTAGGAAATGTTTTCAAAAATTTGGCAAATGCCGCTTGGGTGTAGCGATTCAAGTTGGTGGAATCAAGTCCGGTTATCTGCCAAGGCAGAGGTTTCCCTTCGCTATATTCGAAATCGGGATTTCCGCCTGCTTGTACGCCGCCCCGGTATATATGATCCCATATTCCCAAACGTATATTGATGCCTCGACCATGCGCCATTTCGATCACCTGATTCATAGTTGCTACATTCAACTGCTGCTGTTCGACAGTTATATCCGCCATTTTTACTTCGGGAAAGCCTTCTACATGGAAAAAATAAGGATAACAGGGCGCCATAAAACCGCCGTTTTCATAACCAAACAGGATTTCCAACATGTTGAATCTGTTTTGCGCCATCATATCAAGGTATTGCGTCCAAAAGTGTTTGTCGTAAAAACGGCTTTCCCAATAGGCCCGATTCATTGTGTACATAGCAAGTCCCCGTTCTTTTATATTTGGAACAGAGGTAGTTTCTCTTACATATTGCAGAGGATTTGATTGGTCGTCACTCCAACTAATCCGGTTAGCAACATCTAGTAAGCCATACATTAATCCTCTATTGTCATATCCACCGATAACGAGCATTGGCTTTCCTCCGAAATGAGTCTTCCGGATTATCAAGGCTTCGGTTACTTGGGGTATGTCGTAATTTCCCTTTCCTAAGAGTCGAGCGGCCAATCCATTTCCTTGTGTCTTTCCTGCAACTAACACAATCCGGCCATGAACCTCGGATCCGGATATTACTTTCTCATAGGAAATATGCTTCATGTCAAGTGCTTCCATTAGTTTTTTCAAACCATGCATAGCTGTTTGTTCCATAGAATTATCTGTAATAATGGATATTTCCGGATCCGATTTACCGGCTCCGGTTACTACTAATAATATAAATAAAAGAGATAAAACGCGTATCTGGTCAGTAATTTTCATGGTATTTTTTATAAATATTTGATTGTGCAAAAATACATAAATTCCCTGACATTATATACAGACGGATAAAAAACAAGTTTGTGGTTAAGAAAAGAATAGGAGAAACGAAAAAAAGACAGGAGAAAAGGAAATTTTCCTTTTCTCCTGTCTTTTTTCCTAGTTAATTTTTCTTTTGTTTCGCTCTTGCATTTCGAAAGCAATCGGAGCTGCAACCAATAAAGAAGAAGTTGTACCTATTACGACGCCCAAAATCATTGCAAACGAGAAACTACGGATAGATTCGCCGGCAAAAAAGAATATGATCAACAAAACAAGCAATGTACTGAATGAAGTGTTGAACGTTCTATTCAAGGTGGAATTTAAAGAGGCGTTGAAAATTTCATATTTCTCCCGTTTGGGGTATAGTTTTGTATATTCGCGTACCCTGTCGAAAATAACTACCTTATCGTTGACCGAGTAACCGACAACAGTAAGGATAGCGCCGATAAATGTTTGATCGATTTCTAGTGAGAACGGTACTATTCCCCACAAAAGAGAATATGTACCTATAATAAATAAAGTATCAAACGACAAGGCGAAAATTGTGCCTATACTATAAGATATATCGCTGAAACGAAGGAAAACATACAAACCAATAGCTATCACGGCAAGAATAATAGCCCAGATTGCACTTGTTTTCATATCGTCGGCAATGCTTGGTCCTACTTTCTGTGAACTTAAGATATAACCGTTGTCGGGATTAATAAAAACTTCATAAGTAGTTCCTTCGGGGAGAAAAAGATGCAATGCATCGTAAATTTTCCGCGTGATTTCTTCGTCCACGCTCAACTCGTTGGAAGCTATTTTATAGTTGGTAGATATCCTGACTTGATTGGATGTTCCTATAGTGATTACGCTTGGAGTATGATTTTCAAAATAAGGATCTAATAATTCTTGTGCTTCTACCGTGTTAATCGGTTGATTGAAATTTACTTTGTAATTACGCCCACCGGTAAAATCAATTCCTTGGTTCATACCCCGATATAAAAATGTACCCATGCAAACAAGCAGTACGACAGTAATGATGGTATAAAGCAGTTTTTTCTTTTTTAGGAAATCAAAGTTAGGATTTAGTAAGAAATTCTTGGAAATATTGGTGGTAAAGGCAATATCCTTTATTTTACCTTTTTCTAATAAACCCATATAAATGACGCGAGTCAAGAATACGGCGGTAAAAAACGAAATAATGATACCGATAATCAAAGTGAATGCAAAACCACGGATAGGACCTGTACCGAAAGTCAACAAGATAAAGCCTGTAATAAGCGAAGTTAAATTGGCGTCGAAAATGGCGGAAAAGGCTTTTTGGTAACCTTCTTCAATTGCTTTTTTAAGCGATTTACCGCCTCTTATTTCTTCTTTGATACGTTCGTAAATCAACACGTTGGCATCTACGGCAATTGCTAAAGCCAGCACAATACCG
Source organism: Dysgonamonadaceae bacterium (assembly GCA_031275735.1). Lineage (GTDB taxonomy): Bacteria > Bacteroidota > Bacteroidia > Bacteroidales > Azobacteroidaceae > Azobacteroides. The sequence continues at coordinate 33,470 of JAISOJ010000046.1, read as the reverse complement.
GCAATACCCGATAGAGTCAGTACCACATGGAAAGAAGCCATTACTCCTAAAGTAAAAAATAAATTAAGGAATAGTGCGCCATTAGCTATTATTCCCGGCTTAACTCCATATATCATAATTAAATAGAACATCAGAACGATTAAGGCGATAAAAAAGGAAATGAACCCTTGATTAATTGCTTGTTGTCCTAAAGAAGGACCTACTATATCTTCTTGCACAATATAGGCAGGAGCGGCCATTTTACCGGATTTTAATACGTTGGCTAAGTCTTTAGCTTCTTCTGGGGTAAAATTGCCGGTAATTTCCGAACGTCCTCCGGTAATTTCAACTTGTACGCGTGGAAACGAGTAAACACGGTTGTCCAAAACGATAGCAATGCACTTGCCGATATTTTCCCGCGTCAGGCGAGCCCAGACTTTAGCGCCTTCGCTATTCATCGCCATACTTACTACGGCATAGGCGGAATGTTGTCCAAAATCGTCGCGAGCGTCGGTAATTACATCGCCATTCAATACCGGTTTGGCTTTACCGTCGATATAATTCACTTTTAATGCAATCAGTTCATAATAATTTTCATTCACGTCGACGGGCTTAACACTCCACTTCAAACTCAGACGATTGGTTTCCAATAATGTTTTTACTTTCGAATTGTTCAAGTATTGGTCTATTTTAAACATATCCGATTTTTTTACCCGAGCTATAGCCGGACTTTGGAAAGGTTGGGAAGGATTGATACCTAATAAGCTGAACAGAGGATAAATTTTATTATCTATACCGGCAATTTCGGTATTGTCGATAGCTTCAGTTTCTCCGGTAGTTTCGTTCAATAGATCGGCTGTTTCTGAGATCAAATCATCGTCTGTTGTTGCTTTGGGAAGCGTATCCGCAACGATTTCGGATACGACGGGAATAGATGTTTCGGTAAGCCTTTCCGGTTCGGATACCGTATTCTGGATGGAATCGCGAATAATATTATTGATGGTATATAAGAGCTGGTGAATTTCGGATTCCATAAAAGTTTCCCAAAATTCTAAGTTAGCAGTTCCTTGCAAAAGGGTTCTTATACGTTCGGGTTCTTTTACGCCGGGAAGTTCAATAGATATTCTGCCGTCGCTTTCCAATTTTTGAATATTAGGAGCAACAACGCCGAACCGATCGATACGCGTACGGAGCACATTGAATGAATTGTCGAATGCGCTGCTCACTTCTTTTCTCAGTATGTCGATTACCTGTTCGTTCGTACTTTGAGGCGTTATTTTTTCCCTTAATTCGTATGTTGCAAAAATAGCCGATAACCGCGCATTGGGATCTAAAGCTTTGTATTGATTAGCAAATAAAGTAATGAAATCATTATTTTGTCCTTTAGCCTGAAGTTCAGCGGTGTTTGCTAATGCTTGATTAAAAATCGGATCGGGATTATAATCGGAGAGCACTTTCAGCACATCTGCCGGACGAATTTCCATAATTACATTCATACCTCCCTTCAGGTCAAGACCTAAAGTGATTTCCATTGAACGGCATTTTTTTAAGGTGTAACCTAACCATACTTTTTCAGTGGATAGAGAGTCCAAGTATAAACTCTCCAAATCCGGATTACCACCGGAATAGTCTTTTGCTTGTTTGTAAAATTTATTTGTTACTACAGTAAACGACAAATAGAAAACACTTATCAAAACAAGCGCAATAGCGAGAAACTTTACGAGTCCTTTTTGCATTTGAATTTTATTTTATTTTTTTATATTAATATTATAAGGGTAAATTTTTCAGCCTGCAAATATAGTGCTTTTTTCGTTTTATAAGGCTAAATTAAGAAGTAAATATCACGATTTAACTGAAATTTTTACCGGATTATTAACAATTTCTTCAATAATATATTCGGGACGTTCTTTTACTTCGTCGAACAATATACCGATATATTGTCCTAAAACGCCGATAGTAAGCAATTGGATACCACCAAAGAAAATAATAGCGATCATGATGGAAGTCCAGCCCGATTCTGCATTGGTATAACCAAATATTTTTCCGAAAATATACCAAAAAGCCATCAAAATACCGACTATTACGGCAACAAACCCTAAGCTGATAGCCATGAGCAATGGTTTTTTTGAGAAATAAAACAGAGCTTTTGAGGCAAATGAAAGCATCCTTTTTAAAGGATATTTTGTTTTTCCGGCATACCGGGCTTCCCGTTCATAAAAAAAAGGAACTTGTTTGAAGCCAACCCACGAAATTAATCCCCGAATGTATTTTCCTCTTTCTTTGAAACGATTGAACTCCTGGATAATCTTTGAATCAATCAAGCGAAAATCACCCGTATCTAAAGGAAATTTGACTTCCGACAGACGGTTCAGCTCTCGATAGAAGATTTTAGACGACCATAACTTGAACCTACTTTCCCCCGTACGGGATTTTCTGACGCAATAAACGACATTGGCTTGTTCTCTTTCCCGACATTCGAGTAAGTCGGGAATTAATTCGGGAGGGTCTTGCAAATCAGCGTCGATAATAATGGCAAAATCCGTTTGGCAATGATGAATACCGGCAGTTACTGCTGCTTGATGACCGAAATTCCGTGAAAAATTAATCAAAATCACGCGGGAATCCCGCTTCGCAATAGCCGTTAGAATAGAGTAGGTTTCATCTCGACTTCCGTCATTGATGAATATAACTTGCGATTTTAAACTCAACGAATCAAGCGTTGCTTTCAACCGCGTGTAACAAGTTTCTATAACAGCTTCTTCATTATAACAAGGAACGATAATAGTAAGTGTTTGCATACTTTAGATTATCTATGTTTACTTATTTACTTTTTTGAATGTATAATATTTATTGCAAAGAAAATTCATGATTGTATAAAAAACAATTCCTATCAATTGGCAAATGTAAGCAGAGGTGATGAGATAAGGATGGCAAAAGAAAGTAAAATTTATTTCAGGTATATTTGCATAATTGTTTAGTATATTAACTAAAAATAGTTGGGGAATATACGAAATCAGAAAAGCGATAACAAATTTTATAAGATCCTTTTTCCAACCGGTTGTGCTTTTGAAAGTCCATTTGCGGTTACAAATAAAACTATTTATTAATCCTACGATATATCCTACGATATTGGACACAGAAATTACTGTTTCAGGTACTTTTTCTTCTTCTTGAACAGAGAACAAGCCATACATCATGAACCAAATGGTTACGGCAGTCAGTAATGTGTTGAGAATGCCTACAACTCCGTATTTAAATGCTTCAATAAAAAATTTTCTAATCATCTGCTTTCATTAATTCTTTTTGAATGTCTTTTTCGTTGAAAATTTTTACATTAGTAATTATGAAACTCGTACTGATAAAATTACCATATTGATTACATTCATTCACAGCATCCAACAACATATTTTTAATATCAACCAATAAATCGATCAGAAAAATAATAGTAAAATAGGTTTCTTCAATTTTTTGCTCTTCCAGAATACCATTGTATTTATGGATATAAAAAGGTATTTCTCTTTCTATCAGTTTTCGTTGATAATCCGAAAACGGTTTTAATCCGGATGATTTGAAAAAGGAAAAAAAACGGAGTCGGCGTCCTTCTCCTCCCAATCCGGTAGAAATAAAAATTTGCTTTTCGTCCAAAAATTCGGTCTCTAAGGTTATTTTAGCTTGCAATAAAGATAAAGTAGCCCAATCGTCCAAATCGCCTTTATGCTCTCGGTTATAATTTTCCAAAGCGCGATAAGCTTTTACATCCCCTGAAATAGCCAAAAAAGTCATAGCGTATTTGGTTTCTTTGGAAGAAGCATTCACCGAGTTTAATATATCTATTTGTTTATCAACGCTTTCGTTTTTTTTGTTTTTTCTAACTTCTTCCGAATAGTGAAAATATTCTATTTGTTTTTCTACCGGAACACTTGTTTTCAAGACATGCAAGTTTCCTTCCAGGCCTGCGAGCGAATCCCTGAATTCTTTGAATACGTCATTATTATTTTTCATATTTCCAAACATAATTTGTTTTTCCTTCAAACAGCCTGTAAATATAAAAATATATATTCACAATTGGTTGCATTATGTCGAAAAAAGGAAATAAAAAATAAAATTTTTCCAATTTCAAGCAATTGGCCGTTTTATTTATAACAAATAATTGAGAAAATAGCCTGCAGATAAATGCGGTTATTGCAGATAAAAACAATAATATATTCCAAAAATTGTAAAAAATGCAGACTAAACACGAAGCCATGAAGAAAAAACGACTCCACAGTTCGATTCTCCATAGTATAACCGGCGTTTTTTTGTAAAAATGTTGAGTGATTGCCCTGTCGATTTTAGTGTATTTCCAATCGGACATCTCGTTCCATTGAGCATAAATGATACTTTCGGGCGACAGTTCCACAGCCATATTTTCTTTAGTAGCTATTTCATTGACAAATAGGTCATCTTCTCCCATTTGAAGGTAGCGGTATTTGGAATATCCTTTTTGCGAATCGAAATACTCTTTCCGGTAAACGAGATTTCGTCCATTCACGCCGTATGGGATTTTTAACAAAGCCATGGCGATCATTTGTAGATTGGCAAAATAATAATCGAAAACGGCGTAGCGATGTTTCAAGGTATTGCATTTCTCCAAAGCGCTGAAACCGACTACGATTGTTTTTTTATCGTTCAGGTGGCGGGTCATACATGTTATCCAGTCGGCGCTTACCGGATGGCTGTCTGCTTCCGTAAATAGCAAGGTATCGTATTTAGCCGCTTTGATTCCAAGCGTAAGACCTAATTTTTTCCGGCTGATATTTTTTGTTCCCTGTGGAATATAAGTATAATATAAATGTTTATGCTGTATTTGAAACCGTTTCAAAACTCCTTCGCTGTCGCCTGTAAAATCGTCGTTTGCGACAATTACCTCATATTCGGGGTAATTTTGCTCTAAAATAGAAGGAAGGAAGGATTGTAAATTTTCCGGTTCATTTCTTGCGTAAATAATGATTGAAACAGGAGGTTGGGAATGAGAAAAAGTAATTTTGTTATTCTTGATTTTTTTTAGGTAATAATAAGGTTGGGCAAGAAAAATCCAATAATAAACCAATTGGATTATTAAGAAAAAAAATAAAGCGGCAAGCAGTATTATCGTTATCGTATCAAAAAGAATGTACATAATTTTTGTTCTAATGTCTGATTGTTTCGTTTTTGTCTGCAAGGATATCAGAAAAATAAGCTTTAGGCAATTGCCGGCAATTATATTGCATAGCCATAATTTCGCCGTAAGCACCTGCCGAACGAATTGCAATATAATCTCCTCTACGTGTTTTATTCAGATTGATTTGTGTTGCAAAATAATCGGAAGATTCGCAAATCGGACCTACCACGTCGTATGTTTCAGGCGATTCTTTGGAAGAAAGGTTTTCTATTTTATGATAAGCTTTATAGAAAGCCGGACGAATTAATTCGGTAAAACCGGCGTCTAAAATAACAAATTTATCAGAATAGCCTTCTTTTACATATAAAACTTTGGATATCAATGTCCCGCATTGCCCTACAATAGAGCGTCCCGGTTCAAAATGAATTTGTTGGTGGGGTAAGGCGGGAAAATATTTATGAAATATTTCGAAATAATTTTGGAAGTCGGGAATTGGATCGCTATTGGGACGATTATAATTGATACCCAAGCCACCTCCGAAGTTGATGTTTTCGACCACGACGCCGCGTTTTGCCAATTGCCTTTGAATATCTGCTACGCAAGAGCATAAAACCCGAAAAGGCGCTAAGTCGGTTAATTGTGAACCAATATGAAAATGAAGTCCGATTAATTTTAGGGCGGGAAGATTTTCCAATATATCAAGCGTTTTATCCAATTGGTTTAAATTGATACCGAATTTATTTGTTTTCAATCCGGTGGTAATGTGATCGTGCGTGTGGGCATCTATATCCGGATTAATTCGCAAAGCCACCGAAGCCGTTTTATTCTTAGCTTTTGCTAAATCGTTGATAATTTTCAGCTCCGGAATTGATTCCGCGTTAAAGCAAAAAATGGAAGCGTCTAAGCCTAAATTAATTTCCCAATCGGCTTTACCTACTCCTGCAAATACAATTTTATCGGCGGGGAATCCGGCGTCTAAAGCGGCTTGTATTTCTCCTCCGCTAACGCAATCGACGCCCACGCCATTTCTCCTGATGATTGAAAGAATCCGTGGGTTGGCATTCGCTTTAACAGCATAATGAATATGATAATTGTATTTATCAGCGGTGTTTTTCGCTGCATTTATCGTATCTTGTAATAATTCTGTATTATAAAAATAAAACGGCGTTTGTATTTCTTCGAATTTTTCCAGTGGAAAATTACCTTTCATAACTATTTATAAATTGAAATCAAAAAATTGTCCATCTTCGCATTTTTTTATTTTACCCGGAAAATTTTGCACCCAATAGTAATTATGGGTAGTCATAATAACGGCAGTTCCTTTGTTGCAAATATCGTGCAGTAATTGGACAATTTTGTTTCCGGCTTCAGGGTCGAGGTTTCCCGTAGGTTCGTCTGCCAAAATCAATTCCGGCGAATTGAGTAAAGCGCGGGCAATGACGATCCGCTGTTGTTCCCCTCCCGATAATTCATGAGGCATTTTATAACCTTTATTGGGCATTCCCACTTGCGTCAAAACTTGATTAATACGTTCATTGATAGTATTTTTATCTTTCCATCCGGTTGCTTTCAGCACAAATTGCAGGTTTTTTTCCACCGAACGGTCGATCAGTAATTGAAAATCTTGAAAGACTATTCCTATTTTTCGCCGTAAAAGAGGAATTTCTTTCTTCTTAATCTTCTTTCCGTTGTAATTGAAAATTTGAGCTGACCCTTTTGTTATAGGCATTTCGAGATATAGTGTTTTGAGTAAAGAAGTTTTACCGGAACCAACCTTACCTATAATATACAAGAACTCGCCTTTCCTCATTTGCAAGGAAACTTCTTTCAAAACGACGTTTTCTTCGCGACAGATTTCAACGTCTTCATAATTAATTAGTATATTGTCGTCCATATGATTTAATTACAGCGGCATAAACAAGAGATACCTGTTCCACGCAATACACGCAATATTAGTAACGTATATTTTAGTTAAAAATTACATTTTATTTGCTGTATATTTTATTTTGATGTATTTAAAGGATAAAACAAAAAATCCGAATATCTGGATTTACTTGCCAATTTGTATATCCCAATCGGCATAAACCATGCGATTAAGATTCCTGTATGAGATGTAAAATATATTGGTAATGTCATAAATTATCAGGACGAATTATTTCCGAATGTTTCAGTTATTTTATGACATTGCCCTGATTTCGATTGACATTTTGACCCGTTTTTTCCGGCATAGCTTTTCTTGTTTTATGGAACATATAATTCACAAGCAAGTCCATGTCTACTGAAAAAAAGTTAAGAAATAAAAAAATCAAAAAAAACTTGCGTATTTATGAAAATAATATCTATTTTTGCCAAAGTAACACTTTTTATAATTATCGTGTCACTGACTCGTTTCAACTATATTAATCATCTACAAATTAAATCATTATGAATTGGAATAAATTAGTTTTTATTATGGCATTATGCGCTTGGAGTCTATCCGGAGGAGCACAACAACTTATTACCGGTATTGTAAAAGACGGAAATACGGGAGAAGCGCTTGAAAATGCAACGGTAATATTGTGGAAAACGAAAAGCCACACGCATACGGCGCACGATGGTAGCTTTACCTTGCAAGCTACCCAATTGCCGGATTCGATTTTAGTATCATACATTGGATATGAATCAACCGGCTACCTCGTTCGATCTGGAGAGACGGATTTAGTGATTACTTTGAAGGACTTACCAATGAATCTTTCTCAGGTAGTAGTGGTTTCCAACCAATTGTTAAATCAAATCATGAAAGTGGATTTAGCGATGAATCCGGTCAATACTTCCCAAGATTTATTGCGCAAAACGCCGGGATTATTCATTGCACAACATGCCGGAGGAGGGAAGGCTGAACAAATATTTATGCGAGGATTCGATTCCGACCACGGTACGGATATTCGTCTCTCAGTCGATGATTTGCCGGTCAACATGGTATCACATGCGCACGGACAGGGTTATTCCGATTTGCATTTTGTCATTCCCGAAACCGTGGAAAATATTGATTTCGGAAAAGGTTCTTATTATGCCGATAAAGGCGATTTCACTACTTCGGGTTACGTGAACTTAAAAACATTCGATAAATTAGACAACAGTTTAGTGAAAGTGGAAGCCGGTATGTTCAATTCGGTTCGGACCGTGGGACTTCTCAACTTGATTAATGAAAATATACAGGAAAAACGTCAAAATATGTATATTGCAGGAGAGTATAATTATACTGACGGACCTTTTGATAAACCGCAACATTTCAATCGCGTTAATTTATTTCTTAAGGGTAATCGGTGGATAAATGATAATACCCGTATAGGGTGGCAAGCCTCAACTTTCAGTTCCAAATGGGACGCTTCCGGACAAATTCCGGAACGGGCGGTAAATGAAAACCGGATTTCCCGTTGGGGAGCAATAGATGATACCGAAGGAGGAAACACTAACCGCACCAATGCTGCGTTGACTATTGACCGGTATTTAAATGATAACGCGAGCTGGCAGAGCCTGTTTTACTTTACGAATTATGAATTTAACTTATTTTCCAATTTCACTCTTTTTCTGAATGACCCTGAGTTTGGCGATGAAATACAACAAAAAGAGAACCGGAATATTTACGGTATGGATCATAAATACACGAAACGATTCTTGTTTTCTAACAGCGATCTTCTCTGGAAATCGGGAGCAGGTTTACGTTATGACGATATTAAGAACATTGAATTAAATCATGTTTTCCAACGAACCACTTTTTTGGAGCCTATGGCTAACGGCGCTATCAGTGAAACCAATCTTAATGCCTATACTTCGTTTGAATGGAGAAAAGGAAAATGGATGATTAATCCGGGATTACGTTTTGATTATTTCATTTTCAACGTGGAAGATAAACTTCAACCGGCTACCGCGACACAGGGAGAAACGGCTTTCCGTGTCAGTCCTAAGCTTAATTTCTTTTATAACGTCAACGACCATTATCTATTCTTTCTCAAAACCGGTATGGGATTCCATTCCAACGATGCACGAGTGGTAATTGCTCAAAAAGGTAAAGAGATTCTTCCTTATTCTTTGGAAGGAGATTTAGGTCTGATTTTCAAACCTTTGCGTGGATTGGCGATACAGCCGGCCATATGGTATTTATACCTGCAGCAAGAATTTGTATATGTCGGCGACGAAGCGGTGGTAGAACCTTCGGGTGAAACCCAGCGTTATGGCGTTGATTTGTCCATACGCTACCAACCTCTGAAATGGTTGTACTTGGATACGGATTTCAACTATGCGTATCCGAGAGCATTAGGTATGCCCAAAGGTGAAAATTATATCCCTTTAGCTCCCGTCTTCACCAGTATAGGGGGAATTTCTGTGCGATTGGATTGCGGGTTAACCGCCGGTTTACGCTACCGCTACATGAAAGATCGCCCGGCAAACGAAGACAACTCGGTTGTTGCCAAAGGTTATTTTGTTAACGACCTAAATCTGGCATACAATATCCGGCAATGGGAATTGAGCATTCAGGCACAAAATATTTTTGATGTAAAATGGAATGAAGCTCAATTCGATACGGAAACTCGCTTAAGGGACGAAATCGAACCTGTTTCCGAAATTTGTTATACTCCTGGGAATCCGTTTTTTCTGAAGGCCGGAGTGAAATTCAGTTTTTAGAACAGGGAAAATAATCCGATGTTTAAATTTGAAAATAAAACCGAATATGATTGAATAAGGGTAAAAATTGGGAAAGTAACGATGAAAATATTTTCGGATCCCATAAATAATGTTTTATTTTGCAGAAATATAAAACTTATGAAAAGCTTTCTAAAAAATAGTGGAATCTTATTGATATTGATTGGCGCGTTATTCTTGATTATTCCTTTTTTCTTGCATTTTCAAACCAATACCTCGCTATTCCTGGGGTGGATAATGATAATTGTAGGTTTTATTTTATTTATTGTCATAAACAAAAAAATCCCTTGATCTAAAATCAAGGGATTTCAATATTGCATTCTTCTAGATAGAATGAAAAATCAATACACCATACACACACTCTGAACCTATTTAGAAATATCGCAACAACTTTCACAAGTAATTACAAACAAAAATTTTGACTGTTCTAATTTCTAAATAGAAGAATGGCAATATTTCTTCTTGTTTTATATATGCAAATATCATGCCAAAAGATTCATAAAAGATTCAATATATCTAATTTTTTTTATTTGGCGTTGATTTTTTAATCGTTTACGATAGATAAAACAGATATGCGTAATTAAGCGCTATTTCATTGCTTCATAAATAGTATCTTGGATACGCGTACGGATATCCATATCCATCAGTTTTGTGTATAACCTGGAAGGATATACTCGATTCGACAAGAAAATATATATCAGTTGGTTATCAGGATCTACCCAAAAACAAGTACCGGTATAACCGGTATGACCGTATGCGCTTGCCGGCGTCGATTTTCCGGTGAGATTAGAATTCTGCTTCGATTTGTTGGGTTTATCGAACCCCAAACCTCTGTGACTAACGGCGCTTTTCGCTTGTGTAAATGTCCTCGATGTAGTTTCGCTTATATAACGTTTACCTCCATAAGTTCCTTCATTCAGAAACATTTGCAATATTTTTGCCATATCGTTGGCATTTGAAAATAATCCGGCATTACCCGAAACTCCGCCTATTATGGCTGCTGTTTCATCGTGAGGATAACCGATCAATATTTGATTCCTTAAAAACCGATCATTTTCGGTAGGCGCAATATTTTTTTTGTTTATTTTTTTTAAAGGGAGAAATGTCGTATAATTTGCACCCAAATCAGCATAAAATTCTTTTTCAAGAAAAACATCCAATGATTGCTTGGTAATATTTTCAGTTGCTTCTTTCAGTAAAATAAAATTCAAATCACTGTAAAGGTAATGGTTACTCCGTTTTAACTGAGAAGTCGCAATTTCGTTTATGACCATTTCATTAGTGTTGTTATTAATATAAAAATTTTCAGCCATTTGTTTTTTTATTTTTTCCGTAGGCGTAGAAGATACCATTTGCGAAAGAAATTCGAAATCGCTACGCACATAAGTATTTTTATCATATTGGATGTGGTAAGTCAAATTTCTTTTGCTTGAAAAAAGATTCCCATCATAACTAGCCGTATCAATTAATAACATATAAAAAGGGAGAAAGGAAGTTAAACCCGATTGATGGAATAAAGCGTCTTCTATACTTATCTTTGATTTGTCTGTTCCTCTTAGTTCCGGAATATACTTACTTAGGTAGTCATGTAAAGTTATTTTACCAGCGTCGTACAATTTCATTACGGCAAGAACAGTAGCAAGCGCTTTTGTTACGGAAGCCAAATCGTAAACATCCGTATTTTGGACGGGATGAGTTCCGGCGTAATCAAAAAAACCGAAAGATTGATTGTAGACGATTACTCCATTTTTGGCAACTAATACTTGACATCCCGGAAAGGCTTTTGCTTCAATTCCTTCTTTGACTATTTTGTTTATTTTTCGAAGGATGGTTGCAGACATTCCTACTTCTTCGGGATGTTGGTACGAAAGGCATACTTTTTGAGTTGGGATACCCGTTCCATATTCATACAATCCGGCGATTGTCACCGGTAGTTTTCCTTTTGCGGGTAATCCGCCCATAATAATTTCTGCCGCCGCTTTTTGAGCATATTTTGTGTCTTCATAAGCCATCATTACGGATAAAGCGGAGTCGATGATTGGCTTATAATTATTTATATGGTAAGGAGAAATAAAGAAACACAGATAAACTTTCTTTTGTACAAATAATGATTTAAAAAATTGATAATTAGGTATTTCACGTGAATGTACGCTGCAAATAACAGTATCATAATCCTGTAATTTGTTAAATATTTGGGCGATAGCCTCTTTGGTTTCATTTCCGGTTATTTGGAAACAATCGAATTTAGTATATAATTTCAAAGTTTCCTGAAAATCCTGAAAATTGGTTTCACCTATTGATAATACAGCAATTTTTTTATCTGCTAAATAGTTGAGAGGAATCCTGTTGTTTTCGTTTTTTAATAGAGTGATAGCTTCTTCGTTCAATTTTTGAGCTAACCAATTAGCGTAATTCGAATTAATTCTATCTCCTAGTCCGTTTATTTGTATAGGTTTATAATTGCTTAGTCCGGTGATGTATTTGTAACGGAGTATTTTCAAGCATTTTTCTTCGATGATTTCCAAATCAAGTGTTCCGTTTTTGATTGCAGTTTTTACGGCATCAAAACCGGCAACCGGGTTTTCAGGATTCAATAAGACGTCGTTTCCAGCCAATATTGCTTGGACACATACATTTTGCTTGGTTCCCGAAGCGCCTTTCATCGCTAAAGCATCAGTGAACGTAAGTCCTTTAAAACCAATTGTTTTATGAAGCAAACCGGCGACAATTTCAGGAGATAAAGAAGTTGGAAGTTTAGAAACGTTATCTAAAGCAGGAACGGACAAGTGAGCGGTCATCACCCCGGCAAAACCTTCGCGGATATATTGCACAAAAGGATATAATTCTATTTTTTCCAAACGGACGAGGTCATGGTTAATTAAGGGTAAGCTTACATGCGAATCGTCGGAAGTATCGCCATGTCCGGGGAAATGTTTCCCTACCGCAATTATTTTTTTGCTTTCCAATCCCTTTGAATAGGCAATTCCTTTTTCAGCCACCAATTGTTGTCGTTCTCCATAAGAACGATTCCCTATAACCGGATTATCCGGATTGCTGTTTACATCTAAATCGGGAGCGAAATTAATCTGAACGCCTAATTCGTTCAATTCCCTACCCACTTCTTTTCCATACAGTCGGATTAGGTCGTTATTCTGAATTGCTCCAATCATCATGTTTCGAGGGAAAAGAGGCGTGTCTTCCAAGCGCATAGCCAATCCCCACTCTCCGTCGAAAGCAATAAACAAAGGAATCCGGCTGGCTTTTTGATACATATTGATACTGGACGCTTCGTCGTTCAATTTACCTTTTGAAAATAAAATACCGCCTATGTGCAAATCTTTAATATATTTCAATGTTTTAGTTTGGTAGGCAGAGTGTGGATTAACAGTAATCATAAACAACTGCCCAATACGTTCGTCCATGGTCATGGAGTCAAATACTGAGTCAACCCATTGTTTCATAGATTTTTGGTCAGTATTTGTATAGAGAGTGGGATGTTCTTGCGCAGAAACAAATTGGTACAGAATTGAAAATAAAATAAACAATATTCCTCTTTTTTTATTCATTATCGACAGGTAAAGTATATAATCGGGCAAATTTACATGAAATAAATCAGATTATCTATAAGCGGATAAAATTTATTGCACAAAACTAAGCCTCGTGGGGTATATTTAGCTCTTTCGGAGTGGTATTCTTGCTTTTTACTTATTTTCAATTGCTTACGTTTATTACTTTAATTTTGTAAAGTATCTATACCTTCATATCCTACCGGATAGTTGTGCTTTTACGGCTTGAAGATTGGGTGAAAAGGACTTTACTCCCGCAATTAAATTTAACTCGATTAACGACTGCGTTAGCTGGCTCTCATTGATGATAATAAGTATTTACTACCCCTAATTGCTGAAAATTTTTCGAAAAAGATGCTCTATTTCGATTAATTTATTATCTTTGCAGCCTGTTTTTTTCTAAGCACTCAAAAAAAACAGTAATACAAAAATAAACAAAATATTAATTTAAAATTTATTGTATTATCTTATGAATCTTCTTTCTGATAAGCTGAGCAAATATGATGCTCCCCAACAAGCAAAAGCTGCAGGTATATATCCCTATTTTAGAGTAATTGAAAGCGATCAGGACACCGAAGTAGTTATCAATGGAAAAAAAGTATTGATGTTCGGTTCTAACGCTTATTTAGGATTAACTAATCATCCTAAAGTAAAAGAAGCGGCTATAGCAGCTACGAAAAAATATGGTACGGGTATGGCTGGAAGCCGTTACCTTAACGGAACGCTGGATATTCATATCGAATTGGAAAAAAAATTGGCTGCTTTCATGGGCAAAGATGACGCTATCATTTATCCTACGGGATTCCAAGTCAATTTAGGAGTTGTATCTTGTCTTACAGGACGGGAAGATTACATTCTTTGGGACGAACTAGATCATGCTTCCATTATCGAAGGACACAGGCTCTCTTTCTCCCCAAAATTGAAATTTAAACACAACGACATGGATTCGTTGGAAAAACAGTTGCAAAAATGTGCTCCGGACAAAATTAAATTAATAGTAGTGGACGGTGTGTTTAGTATGGAAGGCGATATAGCTAACCTTCCTGAAATTGTTCGTTTAGCTAAACAATATGGAGCAAATATAATGGTCGATGAAGCCCATGGAATAGGTATATTAGGACGCCAAGGACGAGGAGCTTGCGATCATTTCGGTGTTTTGCCGGATGTTGATCTTGTAATGGGAACCTTCAGCAAGTCGTTAGCTTCTATCGGAGGTTTCATCGCATCGTCCGATCCTATCATCAATTATGTAAGGCATCATTCCCGTTCCTATATTTTCAGCGCCAGTAATACACCGGCAGCCACAGCCGCCGCCAATGCAGCGTTCGATATCATGATTAGTGAACCGGAACGCGTCGAACATCTTTGGGATTTAACCCATTATGCCTTGGCCGGTTTCCGGGGAATGGGATGTGAAATAGGAAATACTGCCACACCTATTATTCCACTTTATATTCGCGATAACGACAAAACATTCTATGTTACTAACGAATTATTTAAGCAAGGAGTTTTTGTCAATCCGGTAGTATCACCCGCCGTAGCACCTACCGATACGCTGATCCGCTTCTCCTTGATGGCAACTCATACTTTTGGACAATTGGATTATGCTTTGGAAAAAATAGAGAAAACTTTGAAAAAAGTAGGGATTTTAAATCCGGTGCTGGTCTAAAGGCAAGTAAATTTCTTCTCTTTTACGAAAGGAAGTGTGCCTGAATTTATCAAGAAGCCGTCGTTGATTAATCCAATCGAAGGTCGAATTCTTTGACCAAAGCGTCCAAGTTTGAGTTTTTGGACGCCATATATTGGTATTTTTCTTTTTCTGTAAAAGGAGTTTGGTTATTGTTGCTTTCTTTGATTTTTATTTCAAACCGGATAAATGTATTTTTTAATTGCAAAGAAAAATCATCATAAAGGTCCTTTATTTTTTCGTTTAATTTGGTTTGCTGGGTAGGATTTGAAACTTCTATTTCGATAAGGTAATCTTCTTTAAGCAATGGCGAAAAATTCAACATCGTATTTTTCAAATGAATATCATCTTCTTTATCGGCGCGTAATTTCCATACCTTTATCAAATCTTCTTGTGTAAAAGGTTCATTCATAACTTCTTTCTCTATCTTGTCCGAAATTTCTCCTACCTTTTCTTTAATTAATTGTTTTTTTATGGCAATAGTAATTGGTTTGGCGTTAACAGAGGTATTTTCTTTCCGGAAATCTTCTTTTTGTAAATTAGACAAAATAGCTTGTGGAGATAACGGTTCTTTCTTTATCTCACCTGCCGGTTGAGTCTGCTCTAAAGATGCAGCACCTAAATCAACAATTATTTTTTTTTTATCATCCTCCTGGTCAGAAGGATGATTTAATCGGCACAAACGAATAAGAAGCAATTCCATCAGTAAGCGTTTGTTCCGGCTGACCCGATAATTTAAATCACATTCATTACTCAAGTCCAAGGCTTTATAAAGAAAATTATTCGAACACTGCGGCGCAAGTTGCAGGTATTTATCTTTCACCGCATCGCCTACTTCAAATAAAACAATAGTTTGGGGATCTTTGCAAACCAATACATCTCTGAAAAAAGATGCTAAACCGGTAATAATGTGTTGTCCGTCAAATCCTTTACTTAATATCGCGTTCAGCAGCAGGAGGCACTCTTTTATATTTCCTTGTAATATAAATCCGGTTAAACGAAAATAATATTCATAATCTAAAACATTCAAATTTTCGATAACTGACTGATATGTAATATTTCCTTGCGAAAAACTCACAATCTGGTCGAAAATAGACAAAGCATCGCGCATTCCGCCGTCTGCTTTTTGAGCAATAACATTAAGCGCTTCACGTTCGGCTTTCACGTTTTCCTGCAGAACTACATATTCTAAGTATTCTACGATGTCGTTGACACGAATCCGGTTAAAATCGTATATCTGACAACGAGACAAAATAGTAGGAAGCAATTTATGCTTTTCGGTAGTAGCAAGGATAAAGATAGCATAGCGGGGCGGTTCCTCCAAAGTTTTCAAGAATGCATTGAAAGCGCTGGTAGACAACATGTGAACCTCGTCAATGATATAGACCTTATATTTCCCGATTTGGGGCGGAATCCTTACTTGGTCGATCAACATGCGGATGTCGTCCGCCTTGTTGTTAGAAGCGGCGTCCAGTTCGTGAATGTTATATGATCGATTCTCATTGAACGACTTGCATGATTCGCATTCATTACAAGCTTCTCCTTCCGAATTAGGATTGAAACAGTTAATTGATTTGGCAAAAATCCGGGCACAAGTTGTTTTTCCAACTCCACGCGGACCGCAAAAAAGATATGCGTGCGCCAATTTATTATTAAGAATGGCGTTTTTTAATGTAGTTGTTAAAGATTTTTGTCCGATTACCGAATGAAAATTGGACGGACGATATTTTCTTGCCGATACAATATAATTATCCATAATATAAAAATAATTGTCTGCAAAGATAATCATTAATCTGATTTTTATTACCTTTGCAAAAACGGTTTTTTATGAAAAATTGGTTGGAAATATTTAATAAAATCAACAAATATTGGTTAGCTGCCATTATATTTTTTATAATTACTTTTGTTATTGGCGACAGTACTTTGAAAAAAAGAATTGATTATAATAATGAAATTACCCGTTTGAAAAAAGAAATTGAGTATTATACGAAACAAAAGGAGGAAACCCTGCAAAAGTTAGACGCTTTGAATAGTGATAATGAAAATCTGGAAAAATTAGCAAGGGAACAATATCAAATGAAAAAAAGCAACGAGGACCTTTATATTATAGTCGAATAAAATGCCCTGTAAATTCAAAGAATACTTATTTTCAATTTGTTCGATTCTTTTGTTGTTATCGGCAATAGGCTATATTTCCGAATGGTGTTTTATTCCATATATTTATGCCGTTTCGGGAGCAGGCGTAGCTGTCTATTTATTAACAACTCCTTACAAAGGAACAAATCTTCGTTTAAAAAGGCTAAACATACAGCAAACTATCGCCGCCATTATGCTTCCGGTATCATCTTACCTAATGTTCGAAGAAATGATGGAATGGGTTATATGTCTTTTTGTTTCGGCATTACTGTTGGTTTATGTGGTTTATGTAAGAGAATACGAAGAGAAGAAAACCGATGGAAAAGATAACCAGCCTTCAAAATAACCAAATAAAAAATATCCGGCAATTAAGCGCTAAAAACAAGGAAAGAAAGCTGCAAGGTCTTTTTGTTTTAGAAGGAGCAAGAGAATTAAGTTTAGCTTTAGAGGGGAATTATCAAATAGAATCGCTCTATATTTGCCCTAAATTATTTGAAAAAAGCGACTATCCGGAGATAATACGCACGATCGATTCTAACGCTTTGTATGAAATAACCCCAGCTATTTTCCAAAAAATAGCCTATCGCGAAAGTTCCGATGGAATCTTTGCTTTAGTAAAATCAAAATCACATACTTTATCCGAATTAAAATTACGGGATAATCCTTTTATTATTCTTTTGGAAGCCATAGAAAAACCGGGTAATTTAGGCGCTATTCTTCGAACAAGCGATGCGGCGGGTGCCGATGCAGTTGTTGTTTGCGACCCTTTAACGGATTTATACAATCCCAACATTATTCGGTCGAGCGTAGGTTGCTTGTTTACCGTACCAATAGCTGTCTGTTCCAATGAAGAAGCGCTGGAATTTCTTCAAAACAAACAGATACGGAGTTTTGCCGCTGAACTAACAGCCACGCAAATATACCAAGACGTCGATTTTACTTTATCCTCGGCAATTATTATGGGAACCGAAGCCAATGGTTTGACTCCTTTTTGGTTGAAAAATGCCGACGTCCGTATTAAAATTCCTATGCGAGGAGTAATAGATTCATTAAACGTCTCTGTATCAACAGCTATAATTGCATTTGAAGCTATGCGGCAACGCAGCCGAAAATACGGTATTTAAGTTTTATAGTGAAATTTGTTTAAATGGCAACTTAAATAAGCGCACAAATTCTCCTACCCAAAGGACAAGAGAGCTTGCTCCAAGAATGATTCCCCAATCGGCCGACTTTAGCGGTACAACATTAAACATTTCTCCGCCAATAGTAACAATCACCCATTGACCGATGAGAATTACGACGGCAATAGACAGGAAACCGCTGCATTTACCGAGTATGGCAAACGCCGATTTACCGGACATAAATGCTTTGGCATTGAACATATTCCAGAATTGAAGCATTACGAAAATTGTAAAAAACAAAGATAACTCGTAGGCCGTTAAGTCGTCGCCATTCCCAAAGTTGAAGAAATTTGCTGCAAAATCTTTCATACTGAAATCGCTTAATGATGTTACGTCAACATGTTTGAAATATTGTATCAATCCGAACAGCAAGACAATAAAAAGGAGGCCGACGCCCAGAATAGTTCTGGCCATTACCTTGCTGATAATATGGTCGGTCGTTTTACGCGGTTTGTCTCTCATCACTTTTTCGCTCGGCGGTAGCGAAGCCAAAGCCAAAGCGGCAAAAGTGTCCATAATCAGATTTACCCACAACATTTGCGTAATGGTCAAAGGCGATTTCGTTCCCAAAAACGCGCCGATTAGCACAATGATACAAGCAGCCACGTTGATGGTCATCTGAAACAAGATGAAACGCTGGATGTTCTGATACAGCGAACGTCCCCACATTACTGCCCGCGAAATGCTGCTGAAAGAGTTGTCCAAAATGGTAATATCGCTGGCTTCCTTGGCCACGGAGGTGCCGTCGCCCATCGATAAACCTACCTGCGCTACGTTTAGCGCCGGAGCGTCGTTTGTTCCATCGCCGGTAACGGCCACCACTTGGTTTTGGGATTGTAACAATTGTACCAACCGTTGTTTATCCATCGGGCGGGCGCGGGAAAGAATTTTTAAGTCAAGTACTTTTTTCAATAGTGATTCGTCGGACATGGCGGCAAATTCCGCACCCGTAAGATGGTGCGATTCATCTTCGTTTTTCTCCCAAAGTCCGATTTGGCGACCGATTTCCTTTGCCGTTCCCGGCGTATCGCCCGTTACAATCTTCACGTCGATTCCGGCATTAAGGCAACTTTTCACAGCCTCCGGCACTTCGGCGCGAACAGGATCGGAGATGGCAACAATGCCCAAAAACGTTAATTCAGCTTGGCGCAATGCGCCTGCTTGAATATAATCTTTGTTATCTTCGACGATTTGATAGGCAAAACCCAGGGTTCGCATCGCCTTGTTTTGGTATTCAAGTAACTGTTTGTGAATTTCGGTTTTCGCTACCGGCACGGTTTTACACAGATCGAGTACAATCTCCGGAGCGCCTTTCACATACAATACTTTTTTATCCAGTAGGGGCGATTTCACTACGGTCGCCATGTACTTGCGTTCGGTGGAAAAGGTCAATTGTTCCACAATTTCCGCATTTTCGCGCAGAGCCAGGTAATTGATATGATTGTCGTGTAACCAAAGTAATAGAGCGCCTTCGGTCGGGTTACCCAAAGCTTTGATTTTGGATGTGTCGGAAAAATCGAGGTAGGCCGTAGAATTGACGGCGATGCCTTCTGCAATCAATGGGTTTAGCGGTAATAGAAACTCACGGTCGTTCGTCTCTATTGTATCATCGTAAAATTTAGTTTCATAAATTTTCATTTGGTTTTGCGTGAGCGTGCCCGTTTTGTCGGTACAGATCACAGTTGCAGCGCCCATTGTCTCGCAAGCGTGCATTTTACGGACAAGATTATTGGTGGATAACATGCGTTTCATGCTCAACGCCAAGCTCAGCGTAACGCTCATTGGAAGTCCTTCCGGTACGGCAACTACAATCACGGTTACGGCAATCATCACGGTTTTCAGTATATATCCTCCAAAGTGAATCCAATCTTCTACATACAAGCCGCCTATGTTGGTAAAATAGTTGATTAGACGGCCGATTGTAATAAAAACAGCTATGGCATAACTTATTTTGGTAATCAGGCCGGCAAGTTTGTCCAATTGTTGGTTAAGCGGCGTTTTGACGCTACTGTCAATTTGTGCACCTTCATAAACTTTGCCGTATTCGGTAGCGTCGCCGACCTTCAATACCCGCATAATGCCGTGTCCATCAGCGACAGTGGTACCTTTCAAGGCATAATTGGATGGATAAGTAGCGTCTTTTTCAAAGTCGGCAGGATGAATCGTCTTTTTAATGACCGGTTCGCCGGTAAGTGTCGATTCGTTAATCTGGAGCGAAACAGCTTCCAAAAGTTCGCCGTCCGCAGGAACTTCTTCGCCGGTTTCCAAAATCACAACGTCGCCGACAACAATTTCTTTTTTCGGGACTTGACAGACACTTCCGTTGCGAATTACTTTAATCGAAGCATCGTCGTTTACTTTGTTCAATACTTCGAACTTTTTGTTGGCGCTTAATTCAAAACAAAAACCGACAACGGTAGCCAAAAGGACAGCTACCAGAATGCCGGCAGGTTCCAAAAAAACGCTGATTGTACCTTGTCCCGAGAAAAATTCGTAACACGATATTCCAATGGACAAAACAAGGGCGACCAATAAAATAATAATAATCGGGTCGGTAAATTTTTCCAGAAACTGCGACCATAGCGATTCTTTTTCAGGCGGAGTTAAGATATTTTCTCCGTATTGCTTGCGACTTTCGATAATTTGAGCATCGGTTAAGCCGGTGTCGCGGCTAGTCTGTTGAATGTGTAAATTATTTGTCAATTAATTTTTTAACTTTTCGTGGTTATTATTATGTTTGTTATGAACATGCGTTAAAAATAGCGCCACAGCAATTAGTAATATTCCTATACCTAAAAATAAAAGGTCGTTGATATTCTTATACTGAATATTTAATGAATGTTCAAAAAACGAAACAATTAAAATCATAAGTATTACTTTCCCTAAAGAAGATTTTAAATCATCTATACTGCTTATTGTTAACCAATTAGGACGAGAGTCTTTTTGCTTGCTTACTACATCGATTTTATTAATGAATAATTCGTAAATACCCATGCTAAAGATAAGAAGCACAGTTGCAAACAGATAACCATCTACCGACGATACAAATATGGTTACCAGATGTTCTAAATCTTTGGTATCGCCGTTTCCTATGATTTCTACGAAAAAAACTAAACCTTTCACCACTTGAATTGTACTCATAATAAAAAGGACGACAGAAGCTAACATAGAGCCCAAGACCGCTAGAAAGGTAATAAACCTTGTGCTAAATAGTATCGCTTCAAAAAACAAAACAGGTTTTTTCTTCAAATGCAGTATCTCGGGAAAATTGATAGATCTCTTTTTTAAATTGTCGATCAAAGCTTTATCTATTCTGCCTAATTTTCCATCGTGCTGTATTTTAGCTCGTAGCCATTGCGCCTCGCTTTCGTCGATTTCGCCGGGCGATTCTTCATCTTCCAAAAGAAAACCGGTAATAGAATCTATAAAAAAAGTCTCCCAACTGGAATGATTATTTTTGCCAAGAAAATTGTCTTTCAAATCAAAGAGGAAATTGGCTTTTTCTTTATCTATTCCATTATCGGCAAACAAAGCATCCTTTAATTGTCGAACTGTTTGTTCGTCGATTGTTTCATTATTAAGAATTATTTTTTTTAATTCAGTTATTGAACTCATACTATTTTATTGCGTATTATTTATATTTAATCATGCCTTTGTTTATTGCAGAGTATTATACTACAACCCTGCGCAAAAGTTTCGTTTAGAACTAATCAACTCCAAGTTTGCGCGACAAAGGTAATAAACTTTTTTAATTGACGTCGTTCCTTGTCAATTAAAACTATTTGAATAAACTCTTGTTTCCATTGTATTAGAAACAAATTAAATTTTCCGGCATCAGTTTTCCTTTGTTTTTTTATTTTTTGCTTTTTGCCGTATTATTTCAATGATTCCGGGTAAGATAGAAACAAAAATGATGACAATAATTAAGAAACTAAGATTCTTTTTTACGAAATCCAATTCGCCAAAGAAAAACCCGGCATACATAAACAAGGGCACCCAGAGTATAGCGCCGAATACGTTATAGCTAAAAAAACGAAGATAAGTCATTCTACCCATTCCCGCTACAAAGGGTGCGAAAGTCCTTACAATTGGTATAAAACGGGCGATGATGATTGTTTTTCCTCCATGTTTTTCGTAAAAACTGTGTGTTTGTTCCAGATACGATTGTCTGAAAATCTTTGAATTGGGATCCCTGAAAAGCTTTTCTCCAAAGAATTTTCCAATAAAATAATTGGATGCATCTCCCAGAATGGCTGCTATAACAAGTAGTAAAATCATTAGGTGGACGCTAATGTGGTTTTCCCCAACGGCAGCTAGTGTTCCGGCAACGAAAAGCAAGGAATCGCCCGGTAAAAAGGGTGTTACGACTAATCCTGTTTCACAGAATATAATTACAAAAAGAATACCGTAAATCCATAACCCGTAATCGCGTACTAATTCGGCTAAATGAACATCGATATGAAGAATGAAATCAATAAGTTGTTGAATAATTTCCATATTTGTATTTATCTTGATAAACTAATTTTTAAGCTGATACCAAAACTTGACTTAGATAAAGGATAAGCCGTCGACGAAACTAAAGGTTTACTGATTTGCCTGTCATAAAAAGCTTGAAAAGTAACCAGCCGGCTCATATTGTAATCGCCGGTTATCTTAATTGTCGTTTGGGAATCTCCCTGTGTAGATTGGGTGAATGCATCTTGAATTTTCCGAATCAAGTCTTGCGATATGCGGTAAGCGACTCCGGCAGAAAGGCGGAATTCATTGTTGAAACTTTCTCCTCCGGTTTTCGGTAATTTGAGTACTTTATTGAAGTTTTCGAAACGGTAACCAATATCTATTCCGAATTCATTACTGATTCGTTCTACAATTTGGTAAGCGGAAACATTCAGGTTAATATTACGCAAAGTTCTATAATCCATCTTCAAGCTCATGTTGTTAACAAACGTAGAATTAAGTCGGATAAGGGGATCGAAACCCTCTGTAATGTTCACTGCAGTAATGCTATAAGGTGAAGAAAGGAAAGGCAGATCAGAGGTCTGGCTTCTGATGAAGCCGATTCCATCATTTATTTCTTCCCAATCAAGAATAGAGGTGTAAGAACCTATCAAATACCGGCATTTATATTCATGTTCTAAAATAAAGGATTTGAAATGTTTATTGATAAAGGAGAGTTGTATAAATCCTTCATAAGTTATTTTCCAGTTCGGTAATAAACTTTTCAAAGCGGGGAAAAAGGCGAGGCTCGTATTATTCGGGTCTTTTCCGGTATAGGCGGAAAAGAATGCCGGAATAAGAACGTCTATGGAGTTCAGATGGAATCCGGCATTTGGATCGGTAATATTTGCGTAGCGTTTTTTCAAACGTTCGGCAATGATTCCCCTGTTTTTTAAGAAAGTATTAAATGTTTTAGAATAATAACCATTGGCCGCGTCGGCTTTTTCAAAAATAGATTGAAGCGCGATTGTTGTCATATTAAAACTTCCGGTAAATCTTGGCGCCGGATTATCGTACATGAAATAGATATCGTTTCTGTGCGATTTGGTTTGCATGGCTGAAAGATTGATTTTCATGCCTGCGAATGGCTCCAGTAAAGCGGTAAAATTGAATGTTTCTGTTCGGTCAAACATGGCGGGAATAATGTTGTCTTCGTTTTTTACCAACCAGTTGTTCCTGTTTGCTTTTTCCAAATAACTTTCATCGATAAATCCAAAAGCAAAATCAAGTCCGGGCGTATAGCCGAATGACGAACTGTTTTGCCCGAAAAAATCCCCGATTTCCGGACGGAATCCGGGAATCATTAATCCTGTCGTTTCATTGTAGCTAAATCCGATTGTTCGCACCATCATTAGCCCGCGAGCGGCTACTTGCGCTATCTTGTACCAAGTTTCATCTTCCAAAGGCGGTAATTGAGTAATCGCCAATTTGAGTTGTACGGTATCTTTATTTTTAATTTCTATTGAATTATTATCCAATTTTTTATACTTAACCTCATACAATCTGCCGTTATCTCTTCTCGCCGTCACTCTTATGCGCTTATTGTCTAAAGAATGTCGGACAATGGTAGATGAGTCTGTGTTGAGTTGAACTTCCCCTTCGTATTTCTTTTTTCTTTTTTCTTTTTCCGCCGTTTTCCGATTATTATTTGCCTCGTCTCTCCGGGCATTGTTTCGAGTATTTGTCGATTTATTCAAAGTGAACTTTTTATTGGCCTCGTCTAAGAATTTACTTTTACCATAAAAAGACATTAGATTAATTGTCGCATTATCCAAGCCCAAAGTTCGCGAATTTTTAATTGTGTTACCTATTTCAATACCTTCTTCATCTTCGAGACTTGCTCCTCTATCCCAGGTATAGGTAGTCGTGTAAGACAACCCTGCGTTTATGAAATTAAGAATCGGTATGTTTTGGAACGGGGCGGTATAGATTGCTGAAAAATTTTGATTATAATGCATCGGACTTCCCCAATTCAGGATACTTTGCCAAACCGCATCTTTCCATAGTTGGTATTCGTTGTAATTGAATTTTTTATTTGCTTGAACATGAGGCGCGTCAATCCGCGCTTCCGTTCCTGTGACAAGATTTAGTTTCAGGTTTTTGGTCAAGTCCCATTGAAGCGAAAAGTCCCTGTTCCAGAAAAAATCTTCTCGGAAAGAAGCCGGCATTTTGTTTGTTCCCGCACTTTGTATATCCCTGAGTTGCAATTCGAAATAGTCGCGATGAATGTCCGAAGAAAAAGCAATGCTTTTGGGAAGATAACCGATTCCAATATCTTTAAAGAAATTATTCCCTCTCGATTGATTCCTCGTTGATTGGCTATTTCTGGATGAAGATTTATTAGAGGCGTTGCGGTTTGATGAATCGTTATTACTTTCTTTATTAAAAGGTTGCCACAGTTTAAACATTGGAGAATAAGCATAAGTAAATACGAACCGAGTTTCGGTTTGTTTTTCATATTCTACCGTAGGTTTTTGAGTGAGTATTTGGGAGGTAGAATATCCGAATGAGAAATTTGCCGGATCGTAGGGCATAGGATTTTTACTGTTTATATTGACCCGCACATTGTTAATATCCAACGATTGGCTTGTTATTTTATCCACGGCGAAACTTTTGATAGAATCTCTTTCTTCCTTACTTCCTGCCGCGTCTAATGCGTCTTTTAGTAAAACATCTTGGTCTAAGGGGTTGTATTTGGGACTAACGATATCTTCGCTGTACGAAAAATACACAGGCAGGTTTACTTTCGCCTTTTCGGGGAAAAACTTACCGAATTCTATTTGAGTAGCTATGCTGAAAAATTGTTTGTCGTCGAGATTACGCTCCATAATACCCTGATCAATACCCCCAAAACCGGCAGTTTCTTTCCTGCCGACGAAGTTAACGGAGCCTAAATCGGAAAGACCTACGAAAAGATTGGCGTTTCCGGCCCAACCGCCATCTTCGTTGAATTCGGTTAAACGCAGTTCGTCGAACCAGACTTCGGCCGATTTGTAACCTTTGGAATTGTTCCTGACTCCAATCATAATTATTTTCATTTCAGAAATAGTTGGATTTCCCACTATGGTCATCTTATTCATGGGTTTATCCGGATCGTATTCCGAATAAGGCGTGAGAAAAGTTACTTCCGAATTTTCCTTTCGTTTTTCCTTGTTCCGGTTCAATTTAAGATTGGTCAAATATTCAAATGGGAAGTCAAACATATTGGACGTCGGCCACACGATTTCCCTGTCGGCGTTAATTCCTTGGGAATATGTCCCTGGAGGAGTAAGTTTCAACGGAATTTCGTATTCATAATAATTATGTTTATAGTCCGATCCTAAGCGTAGAAAAACAGATAATTCATTGTCTTGTAAATTATTGATGTCTTCTGTCGTTTTTTCGGCATGGACAAACATTTGCAAGCGCCGGTATTGCCTCGCGTCCAGCGCTGTGCTTTTGTAAATAGCTCTTGCATCGCCGGGCGATAGTTTTGAGATATGCATCGCCAACGATTGTTCGTTTTCCATGCGAAGCTGAGGCTGACCGGGATCAATCATTCGGTTTACATTAGGAGGCATAATATAATTGACAGGTTCTTTATCCCCATTTTCTTCAATATTAACAGTAGAAAGACTTGTGCTTGTGTTCGCGTCGGACGAGGGGGGAAGATTAGGATTGGATAAGTCTTTGATATAAACTCGCCAAGCACCCCTAACCAATTCCAATGTACCAAAACGAAGAATGATGGAATCGGCAAAGTTGGTCAAAACCATTCGAACGAAACGAATAGTTTTAAAGTCTCTTATATCTCCAATTTGATCGCTAAATTCATTGATAGGAATTTTAAACAAATACCAGTTGACTGATTCCCGTTTGTTATTTTTCAGGAGAGTAGATGTTTCCCTTTTATCTACAATATAACTATTTTCTCTAACTACCAAATCTTTCGGACGAATGGAAACTTTATACCGGAAATATTTTTCGTTTTCATTCAAGGTATTATCTTGATTGATATCCTCGACGTCAGGATTTACCTGAGCTGCCGTATTGTAGTTTTCGGGAGAATCGTTAGCGTCGACAGAATTTCCTTCAGTTCCGTTATATCGTTTGTAGCGACCCAGAACAGGCATCTCTTTTTCATCGTAATCCGAACCTCGGAAATAATGATAATTATCTCCGGCCGGATCTCGTAATGGTGAAAAAGGATCATTTTCCATCCTTTGAATAGTGGCTGGATCCAAACGGCTACGTAACTCTTTTACATAAGCGGCATAAGAAGGGTGAAGAAATTCTTGCTCGTCGCTCAGTCCATCAAATCCTACATCTTGTGATTTACGATTGTTAACGTCGAAAGCATAAACCATGGATTGTTGTTTAGGGACTACGCCCCAATTCGTTTGCTCTACCTTAGACTGATCGCCGTCGGTAGGTAAACCATTCTCAAAAAATTTTTTTTCATCCTTCAATATATCTTCCGATATTTCACCTAAATCAAAATAGAGATCTCCCCCCGGCGAATCTTGTTCATAGATAAAAGGGTCCATTAACCAAAATTCAATATGTTCGATATTATTTGCTTCGAAATCAGTCATCCCATTATCTATTTTCCTGAAAATGCCTCCCCAACGTTTTTGAGGTTCTGTTAGTGTTCCATCCGTATTCATTCCCGAAGCGTCTAAATTATAAGGACCTC
Organism: Dysgonamonadaceae bacterium; assembly: GCA_031275735.1. GTDB lineage: Bacteria > Bacteroidota > Bacteroidia > Bacteroidales > Azobacteroidaceae > Azobacteroides. Next base: position 5,926 of record JAISOJ010000046.1, on the reverse strand, counting down.
TTTCTTTGGGATAAAAAGCTAAATTCAGTACAGGGATAGTTGCCGATTCATTATAACGTTGATCTTTGTTCGGAAATAATTCATCTTCCAAAATTTCTCTTACATAATGGTTGGACAATTGGTTTAAATCATTTTTGATATGGTAGGGAGTTAATGAAGATTTCCTGGTGAACAGACTCTCAACGTAATACCAAGCTAATAAAGCACGGTCTTTTCCATAATCGATATCGTTTACCGAATGCGAATGGGGGAAAGTAGAAGGCGTTGACGATAAATTCCACCCATAGTACGAACGCAAGTCTGAAGTCATTTTTGCGCTTTCGAAATCATCGATATACGAATAATCTCCTCCGTATTTGCTCCGGTAATGCCCGGCAATGAGTTGAGCATATTCTGCGGTAAATGTAATTTGGGAAGGAGCCGTTAGTTCGACAAAAGGCAATTTATCTAGGATATTAGTTAATAAATACGAGTTAGTAGAATAATTGGTATTAAAACCAAATAAAGTATTGTTGATGGATTCTTCTCCCGGCGTGGTTTTCAAAGTCATTGGCATCTCGCTCAAATTCATGATGGTAGCTCCCAAATTAAATTGGGGGGAAAATGCATAATTCAGGTTAATTCCCATCATGGTTTTTCGCTGCATTCCAAAAGTAGATTGGTTTTCGGAAGAAACGTCTATCTTAGCATTTTCATAAACAGGATTGATAACCGTAATCTTTCCGGTATAATAATCGACGATATAATCTTCGTTTTCTTTCAGAAGGACGCCGTTGGCGGAAACTCTAACCGAACCTTTAGCAATATTGAATCCACCCAGGTCGATGTCGGAGTTTGCCGAACCTTTATATTCCCCCTTAAGGATGAATTTATTCTTTTCGGCAGTTTGTCGGGCAATTGTCAATGTTGTATCGTACAATTCTTGGTAAACATATTTCTCTGCAATAGAATCCACGCCGATTACTGTTCGTAAGTGCTTGCCGAAAGGCTCCATTACGGGAAAAATGATTCTTCCCATTTGAGATTTAACCGTGTAGTTTTCGACATAGTCGAAAAAGCCGTCTGAGTATGGTTCTTCTCTCGAATCCAAACGATCTAAATTTTCGACCTTGAGCAACGGTTGATTGGCAATATTTCCTTCGGTGAGGTAGTTTAGGTAAATACCGGCGGAGTCGTTTTGATACATAATATCCATACGGAATTTGTCTTTTTCGATATTCCGCCCGTTACTGATGTTGTAAATATTTTTCATCATCAAATTCCAAGTGATGGAAGAAGGAGAAATACTTGTTCCTTTTAATAATTTTAAAAACAAATTGCCCGTTGCATTTTCAGGGTTGTCCGAAAATTCTCCTACGCGATAGACTTGATTTTTATAGGTGTATTCATAAGCTACAGCTAATACTTCGTCTGATTGTAAGGGTGCACGAAGGCTGATATAGCCAAGCAAATCGTTGAAAAAATATTCGTTAGTATCTAATTTTTTCGCATTTTCGATTTTTTCATAATCCCTGCCGCCTTCCATACTGGTACTTTCGAAAACTTGATTTACCCGGCTGATATCACGTGCGCCCACATATTCGGAAATAAGTTTAGAGTAGAGATTATTAGCTTGATTATCGGGTAAACTATCTCTCCCTGCGGTAGGAATAACGAAATCTTTGTTACCTATCACATTATATTCGCCTAAATCGGCAAATGCCACAATATTTCTTGCTTCGTTGTAATTACCCCTTTTGTTGGTTATCCACACTTCGATACGATTAATTTTTATACCTGATTTAATATAAGGTAATTTACTTAATGCTTTATCATAAGTATCATAGAAATAATGTCCGACAAGAAAGTGCATATTTTCTTCGTAATTATCTACGCTTAGTTCAAAAGGGGTCATTTGTACATTCCCTTTGGACGATATGGAACGGGATTGCGATTCTTGTTGGGAAAAAATAGCGCCGACGGTCAATTTGCCGAATTGTAGTTCGGTTTTAATACCGAAAAGCGCCGATCCTCCTCGTATTAACGAATTAGTTGTATTCATGCTTACATTTCCGGCTTCTAATGTTTTAATAATTTCGTCTTCTTTGCCGGTGTAAGCTAAATTTATTTTTTTTGTATCGAAATCAAAAGTGGATTCGGTATTGTAATTCAGATCGAAATTAATTTTATCTCCTACTGAAGCCGTTATGTTAGCCTGTATCTGCATGTCGAAATTAAAGGACGTTCGATTCCGTTGCCTTTCCGTTAAAGTAGGATTACCTGTAACTGTCCGGTCGATGGCAGCTTTCAGGGTAACGCCGCCCTGGGCTTGTAACCGCACGCCGCCCGGTCCGAATATTTTTTCGGCAGGACCTAAATCAAAATTGAAATCAAATGCAGATAAAGCGTCTTTAGGTTTTCCGCCTTCTTCCGAAACTTCTTCTTGCTGCCGGGACTTGAAATAGGAATTCATGCTTTGTTGAAGGGAGTATCGGATATATTCGTCCCTTGTAAGGCTGATGGGAGTAGTAATATTGCTTCCTCCAATGGTCGATTTTAATTCATAGCGATTAGTTAAAGGGTTATACTCAAATCCATTATTAAAATTTTCCGGATTTCGCAAGTCAACCGGGTAAGTGGTAGTTATGTCTTCGTATTTTTCCGGTACGATGGGCGAAACAGGGAATAGGGGAGGAGAGGTATCTCTGACAGTCGGAGAAATAACATCTTGCGTTTGTTCTTGTATTAACGTTGTCTCGAAGGATTTTCCGCCGCCGGTTAAATCGACATTCATGGAAGTAAGTCCTCCTGCAAAAGCAGACAAGCTCAAACCCGTAATAATGTATTTATTCCAATTTTTCATTAAAGCATTTTCAATGCATTCTTGATAAGTTGTTCAACGGTTAATCCTGGATTTTCTTTTGTAATTTTGTTGACAACTTTTTGTGAAGCCGGTTGGTTAAATCCAAGCATGACTAAAGCGCTTATGGCTTCATTGGCAGTTTCGGAAACCGAAGTATCCTGAATTTGCGTCTGTTGTCCTGCGTTGGTTTTTATTTTATCTTTCAAATCGATAATGATTCGTTCGGCGGTCTTGCTTCCGATTCCTTTAACGGTTTTCAACATAGCGGCATTGCCCGAAGCAATGATTCCTTCCAATTCGTAAAAAGCGAGAGAGGATAAAACCATGCGTGCGGTGTTGGTACCTACCCCTGAAACAGATATAAGTAAGAGGAAAAGCTCTCGTTCTCTTTTTTCCGAAAATCCGAACAATTGGTGAGCATCTTCCCTAATTGCTTCATAAACATATAATTTAGTTTTTTTCTGTCCCGTAAGAGAAGAATAGGTATTCAACGAAATGTGCGTAACATAACCTATTTCCCCCACTTCAATGACAACTGAAGCAGGAGTCAATTCGATAATTTCTCCTTTGATATAGTCTAACATAGGCTATTTTGAATTAGCTAATATGTAGATAATAACGGAGAAAAAGCAAAAAGCGTATATGAATTACGAATTACGAATTAAAATTAACAATGTTATTTTTAAGTTATGCTATTTAACAACAAAGCAATCAGTCTTATCTTCGCACCTGTCCGGAAGAACGAATACGGTTATTTCTTCTCAAGCGGTGTATTATCAATCAAACATATTTCTGAATTTGTTGAAGATTTTTTCTTTTATTGATGAATTAGGTTGAAAATTGGCAGCTTTTTCCATTTCTTCCAACATTTCCTTTTGTTCTTTCGTTAAACTCTCCGGAATGTACACACCTACATTGATTAGCAGATCACCCGTTCCATAGCGGTTAATAGAAGGTAGTCCTTTGTTTTTCAACCGTAATACCTTGCCGGGCTGGGTTCCCGCATCTATTTTAATTTTAGCTTTTCCCTCCAAAGTAGGAATTTCTACCGTACTTCCCATAGCCGCTTTCGGAAAACTCAACAGTAAATTATAAATAATATCGTTTTGGTCGCGAATTAATTCCGGATGCGGTTCTTCTTCAATTAATACCAACAAGTCGCCGTTAACGCCTCCATGACGGGCGGCATTGCCTTTGCCGCTAAACGATATCTGCATTCCTTCCGACACACCTGCAGGAATATTGATGGTGATCACGTCGTCGCTTCTCAAAATACCTTCACCATTACAGTGCGGGCATTTTTTAGTAATTCTTTTTCCTTCGCCGTTACAATCATTACAAACAGTACGTGTTTGCATCTGACCTAAAATAGTATTTATCGTTCGGGTAATATGACCGGTTCCACGACAAGTGGAGCAAGTAGAATAGGCGTTAGCGCCTTCGGCGCCGGTTCCTTTACAGTAGGTGCAACTAATGTATTTGTTCACTTTGATTTTCTTTTCAACGCCGGTAGCAATTTCTTTCAGCGATAATTTCACTTTTATCCGTAAATCGGCTCCCCGATTCGTTCTATGTGACGAATCGTCTCCAAATCCGCCAAATCCGCCGAATCCGCTGAAATGGCCGAATCCACCGCCAAAAATATCCCCGAATTGGGAAAAAATATCTTCCATCGACATTCCACCGCCGTACCCTTCGTATCCGCCGCCTACGCCGGCATGGCCGAATTGGTCGTATCGTTTTCGTTTTTCTTCGTTACTTAGTACTTCATAGGCTTCTGCCGCTTCTTTGAATTTTTCTTCAGCTTCTTTATCCCCCGGATTTTTATCCGGATGATACTGTATGGCTTTTTTCCGGTATGCCTTTTTTATTTCTTCACTCGAAGCTGTTTTAGAAACTTCTAAAACTTCGTAATAATCTCTTTTTTTAGCCATTGTTATATTTCTTAGTTTGCTACGACTACTTTAGCATGGCGGATTACTTTATCGTTCAAAGTATATCCGATTTGTACATTATCGATTACCGTTCCTTTTTGTTCTTCATTTTGCGCAGGGACCGTGGCAACGGCTTCATATAAATCCGGATCGAAAAGGGTTCCGATCGACTCGATAGGTTTTACGCCGTTTTGTTGGAGATAAGTAATGAATTTATTGTAAATTAAATCAATACCCTCTTTGATGGCTACCGGTTCGGTAGCTTGATTCATTGTGTCCAAAGCTCGTTGAAAATCGTCAATAACCGGAAGAAGTCCCATAAGAACTTTTTCTCCCCCGTTTTTAATTAAATCCGCTTTTTCTTTAATGGTACGTTTCCGGTAATTGTCATATTCAGCCATCAGCCGAATATAAGAATCTTTCCATTCAGTTAATTTCTCCGACAGATTGTCAGTAGATTCATTATCTCCTTCTCCATTCTCGTCAACTATTTGCTCTTTTGGCATATCTTCTGCTAAATTGTCGGCAAAATTTTCTTCGTTTTCGATTTTATTTTCTAATTCTTTTTCGTTCATAACTTTAAATATTTAATTAATAAGACTTGTCTTTCAATGCTTTAGGGTTGATTTGAAAGATAGATTACGTTTTTTCATCACAGAATAGCAGCAAATAGTTTGCCAAATCGGAGCTTCATTCACTCGGATAAGAATAAAGCCTATGTAACGTTATAACTTATTGATATAAAGAATAAAAAACCCGCTATTTTCATAGCGGGTAAAAAATAAATAACAAAACGATCGATATTAACAGTTTATAAAGGTTTTTTCTGCTTCAAAGGTAACTCATTTTTTTGATATTGCAAATATTTATACCATAAACAGGGGTTAATTCTTTTTTTGAGGCGCTACCATTGCAAGTTAGCAATGAGCAGGAGCAAACAGGCATCAGCCGGTTTTTAGTTCTTAGACGGTGCATACACCGTCTCTACTTCGCTCCGCTCGACATGACGCACTTTTGAAACAACCCCCGTTGGAACAAGGCAGAGCCTTATTCCTGCGCTTCCTCCTTCGCCAGGCGATACAGAATCCGTATCCGATTCCGGTGATCACCACGATCTCCCATCCGTCATTCACCGGCAGTACCCGGGTTT
>JAISOJ010000080.1 GCA_031275735.1 Dysgonamonadaceae bacterium | reverse complement strand
CCGACTGGGACAAAGTCGCAGAAGAAGGCGCTTCCGGATACGATAAAATCGGCGCCGACTACGTGATAGTCGGTTCGATAACGGAATTTGGAAGAAAAAGTGTCGGCGACGCCAATCTGATTTCCCGCAGTAAAGTGCAAATGGCCGAAGCCGCCGTTTCTCTCCGGTTGATTGATGTTTCCTCCGGTTTGATTATTTATTCCGAAGAAGCAAAAGGAGAAGCGGAATTGAAAACCAAATCGACGCTGGGCGTTGGCGGTTATTCCGACTTCGACGCCACCCTTAGCGACAAAGCTATATCGGCCGCCATTTCGCAATTGGTGGAAAATATAGTCAATAACCTGATGGACAGACCTTGGAAAGCTTATTTCCTGGCGGTTGACGGAAGCGATATCTTTATCACGGGAGGAGCCTCGCAAGGAATATCGGTCGGCGACGTTTTTGGGGTAAAAGAAAAAGGGAAAACACTGAAAAACCCTCAAACAGGAATCAAAATGGAGTTACCCGGAAAAGAAGTTGGTAAAATAAAAGTAAGTTTTACCGGAGGAGAAACGCCGGAATCCGAATTTTCCCTGGTTCAATTCACTGAAGGAAAAATCGATGAAAACAATTTGTCAAACTATTATATAGAGGAGATTAAATAATGAAAAAATATCTATTCGTATTATGCATCGTTCCTCTTATCCTTTACGGATGCCGTGTGGGACGAACCACGGAAGTAAGAGGATATGAAAATGAATCTTACCTTCAATTTGTACAGGGACAACAAAAATATCAGGAAGGAGTAGAAGTCTATGTCGATGATTTGCCTTTTTTTGTTGCCAAAGTGAATAAAGTGAACGACCGGACGGTAAAAGGCAATGTTTATACCGTAAAAAGCGGAACCCGTCATCTGAAAGTCGTTTATAAAGGTAAAGTACTGTTTGATAAACAAGTCATATTGTCTTCTCAACAAACGCGACAAATACAATTACCCTAAAAATATCATGATTTATGAAAATTTCTCATTTATTGTCACTCGTCGTTACGAGTAAATTGCTTGTTTCAGCCCTTTTCCTTTTACTGCTGGCAAGTTGTGTTACCACACCTAAGCCTCTCTATACCTGGGAAAATTACCAGGAACGGACGTATGCTTATATAAAAGATGCAACAGATAAAAGTTTGGAAGAATTGTTGGACACGTATCAAACCCTGGTTGAAAAACAGCAAGGCTCACGGGAAACAGTACCTCCGGGTATCTGTGCAGACTATGGTTATTTACTTTATAAACAAGGAAAAACAAAGGAAGGGTTGGCTTTATTGGAAAAAGAAATAGCTTTGTATCCCGAATCTACTGTTTTTATTTCCCGAATCATTAAAAAATTAAAAGATGAAACTAATTAAATATCTATCTTTGCCATTCCTGGCATTCGTTGTTGTTGCATGCGGTTCACCGGCTTTGACTAAACAACAAACATACCCGAATATTTATTCAGAACGTCCTTTGGCTATCGCAGTTATGCCGCCCATCAATAATACAAATAATGTAGAAGCAAAAGAATTTCTGTATGTGACACTCTCACAACCGCTTTGCGAAAAAGGATATTATGTGCTTCCCTCTTTCTTAACGATGGAAATGTTTAAAAGCGAAAGCGCTTACGACGCCGAATTGTTTATCAATGCTCCCGTCGACCGTTTTGGCTCGATTTTAGGCGCCGACGCCGTCCTGTTTACAATTATCAATAAATGGGAAAAAATGGCTCTATCGTCCAATATTTATGTAGAAATAGAATACCGGCTGAAATCAACTCATACAAACGAAATTCTTTTTGAAAGAAAAGGAAACATTACTTATGATGCTTCCGTTAATACAAGTGGTGGCGGACTTTTCGGCGCTTTGGTCAATATGGCTGCTTCGGCAATAAAAACGGCATTGACCGATCACATCAAGGTCGCGCGGGTATGCAACACTTATACGCTCTCCGATATTCCTGCCGGAACATACAGTCCTACATTCGACAAAGACCAGACGCTGCGCGCAGGAGCCAAGGAATTTAAACAAACAGTTAAGTAATGCGAAATCTATGTGATGCGTTTCATACGTAAAAGAGTGACGAATGACTAGTACTTTGTCATGTGAGATTTGACCCGCAATTCCTTTATTTTCATTCGTTTGAGTGTTTGTTAAACAGGGACATTTCATATAAATTTAAACAATATTCTTGCGGAAATTAAAGGACTTGCGGTAGTCAAAAGAAATGGAAATTGTCAAACAACTTCATCGTTTATAAATGACTGTTAATCCATCTCTGAGAGGAAGAATAACTTTTTCGATTCTCTTATCTTGTTTAATTTTTTCATTAAAAATTAAGATTCCTAAGGTTTGTTTATCATTATCCGACGGATGTTCCAGCACCTTGCCGTTCCAAAGTGTGTTGTCTGCCAGGATAATCCCCCCCGGTCGTACTTTATCGAAGATTAAATCATAATATTCACTGTATAACCGCTTGTCCGCATCAATGAAAACCATATCAAAACAACCTTCCAATCGGGGAACGACATACCGCGCGTCTCCGATATGTAAGTGGATTTTATTCTTCAATGCCGATTGCTCGAATTGCTCCCGAATAAAATCTTCCATTTCGTCATCGATTTCAATTGTGTGGATTTCTCCTTTTTCCGTCAATCCTTCCGCTAAACATAAGGTAGCATATCCGGTATAAGTGCCTATTTCCAATATTCTTTCCGGTCGTTGCATTCGTACCAGCATCTTCAAAATCCGTCCTTGCAAATGTCCGGCAATCATACGCGGACGCAATAAGACCACATGAGCTTGCCGGTTCAGCGCCTTTAATTGTTCTCCTTCTTCGTCGATATGTTCCAGTATGTAGTTCTCCAGGTTCATCGAAAAAAAGGCGGTTGAAATTTTTTCGAAGAATCCAATATTTGTTCCACAGTATTGATTTCGAGGAAAGAAGTTCCACCGCCTTCGCCAAAACTGCTACTTAGGTAAGCTACCATATCTTTAGATCCGATCATTTGCTTCTGCATCAATTTTTTCAACGCTTCCAGGAAATACTCTTTGGGATCGTTGGTTTCTTTCTGATATTCGGCCCAGACGCCATACGAAAGCGATAATTCGCGGGTAATCCTTTCTTTGTAGCAAATAGCGAAAACGGGAGCTTTTCCCCGGAAAGCTGCCAGATTTCTGGCCGTTTTCCCTGTATAGCTGTCTGTAACAATTGCTTTCACATGAAGTTTAGCGCTTGTTTTAACCGCTTGTTTTGACAAAAAAGAAGTTACGTCTAAATCGTCTCCTGAGGTAGGGACACGAATGTCGTTTTCACTCAATTTGGTTTTTTCCGCTTCACGGGCGATAGTAGCCATTGTTCGCACGGATTCTACGGGAAACTTACCATAGGCGGTTTCTCCACTCAGCATTAAAGCGTCAGTACGGTAATAAATAGCGTTGGCGATATCTGTTACTTCGGCTCGCGTAGGGCGCGGGTTTGTTATCATAGAATGTAACATTTGCGTGGCCACAATCACCGGTTTTTTAGCTGCTACACATTTGCGAATCATGATTCGCTGTAATCCGGGCAGTTTTTCCTGTGGAATTTCAATACCCAAGTCGCCCCGAGCAACCATAATCCCGTAAGCTGCTTCCAGTATTTCGTTCATATTATCTACTCCTTCCTGATTTTCTATTTTAGCGATGATCTTAATAGGGCTGTGATGTTCGTCTAAAATGCGTTGAATATCCAGCACATCCTCTTTGTTCCGCACAAAGGAATGGGCAATAAAATCAATTTTTCTATCAATGGCGTAGAGGATGTTTGTTTTGTCTTTTTCTGTTAAAGAAGGGAGATTAATACGAACGCCCGGAACATTCACACTTTTCCGGCTTCCCAAAATAGCGTCGTTTAATACTTCCACAGTCAGAAATTCCGGTTGACTATCAATCGCTTTTAATTCCAACTCTCCGTCGTCGATAAGAATCATCGTTCCGGGAAGTATTTCATTAACGAAATTTTTGTAAGAAACGTAAATACAAGAATTAGAAGTAATTCCATTAATATTGCCTCTGACTTGAACCTTATCGCCGGCTTTGAAAGCAATAGGCTGTTCTACTACGGTTGTCCGTATTTCCGGGCCTTTGGTATCCATCAATATGCCGATTCTGTTAGATACGGTCCGGGTATTATCAATAATTTTATCGAATCCTTCCTTGTTTAAATGAGCGGAATTCATTCGTACCACATTCATTCCTTCATTGAAAAGATTGGTAAGAAACTCTACATCGCAACGTTGATCGGAAATAGTTGCAACTATTTTTGTTTGTTTTAACATAGGTAATTAAAATTTTAAAAACTAATTTTTAGATTTTAGTTGAATTATTGCTTCGATTGCCAAGCGGTAAGAATCCAATCCGAAACCGGCGATTACTCCTTTACAGGCAGCCGCTATTAATGATTGCCGTCGGAATGTTTCCCTCGCATAAACGTTCGATATATGTACTTCTATCACATTTGTATCCACCGCTTTAATGGCGTCGTAAATCGCTATGGAGGTATGTGTATAAGCCCCTGCATTCAGGATGATTCCATCGTAAGAAAACCCTGTTTCATGAATTTTATTAATAATTTCGCCTTCGGTATTGGATTGATAATAAAAGATTTTCATTTTCGGATAGTCGTTTCTCAATACCTCCAGAAAAGTTTCGAAAGAAGAAGTACCGTACACGCTCGGCTCGCGAATTCCAAGCAAATTGAGATTCGGTCCGTTGATGATTTGAATTTTCATTTTTCTATCTGTTTGTGTACAAGTTTTCGAATTTTCTTGTACTTTTGAATTGCAAAATTAATCATTATTATTCATATTTTAATTGTTATTTTAATGATAGAGCCAAATGTTTCTTCCCTTGTCGACGCTTATCACGCGTATTTGTTGCTGGAAAAATCTTTGTCCGGCAATTCGATAGAAGCTTATGAAAATGATTTGAGTAAGTTGCTTAATTATCTAAATACGATGAACAAAAGCCCTTTAGATGTGCATTTGGAGGACTTGCAATCGTTGATTATTTCTTTGCATGAAATGGGAATCAATCCTCGTTCGCAAGCGCGGATAGTTTCCGGTATTAAGTCTTTTTATCGTTATTTATTATTAGAGGAATTGATTCAGGTCGATCCCACCGAACTGTTGGAGTCGCCTAAGATTGGTTTTAAACTTCCCGAATACCTTACGGTAGATGAAATCAACCGTATCATTGCAAGCATTGATTTGTCACAATGCGAGGGACAGCGGAATCGGGCGATTCTTGAAACCTTATACAGTTGTGGATTGCGCGTTTCCGAATTGACGGGACTCCATTTTTCGGACTTGTATTTAGACGAAGGTTTTATTAAAGTGGAAGGAAAAGGAAGCAAACAACGTTTGGTTCCCATCTCGCCGATTGCTATTAAAGAAATCAACTTGTATTTATTGGACAGAAACCTTATATCGGTGAAAAAAGGATTTGAAGATATCTTGTTCCTTAGCAGGAGGGGAACCTCTCTTTCCCGGATTATGATTTATCATATTATCAAAACGTGTGCGGAAATTGCCGGAATTAAAAAAAATGTGAGTCCGCATACTTTCCGACATTCTTTCGCTACGCATCTGCTGGAAGGAGGCGCCAATTTGCGAGCCATTCAACGGATGCTGGGTCACGAAAAAATAGCGACTACCGAAATTTACACTCATCTGGACAGGGATTTTTTAAGGAGTGAAATATTAGAGCATCATCCGAGGAACAAAATGACAAAATGATGTCTGCGTTATTATTCCAAAATTTCAAAGACATGATGCCGCTTGCAATTACAAACATATAAATCACAAAAATCATAGTTCAGACCGTTTAGCTTGTTTTGCCAGTGCGAAGAAGACTTCTTCCATCGACAGGGCGTTAAAATGCTGTTTCATATCACCGGGCGACTGTAATACTCTGATTTCTCCGTCAACCATGATGGATACACGGTTGCAGTATTCCGCCTCGTCCATATAGTGAGTGGTAACAAACGAGGTAACGCCGCGGTCTGCCGCACGGTATATCATTTCCCAGAATGTACGCCGCGACAGCGGGTCTACACCGCCTGTCGGCTCGTCTAAAAATACAATCTTCGGCGAATGAAATGTGGATACGGCAAACGCTACTTTTTGTTTGACGCCGGAGGGAAGCGACTGTACCAACGCGTCTTTTTCAGCTTGCAGGCCGAGTTCATTAACGACCTCGCCGGTTTTGTACCTTATCTCTTTGCCGCTCATACCGTAGATGCCTCCAAAGAGTTCAAGATTTTCGACCGTTGTCAGGTCTTCGTACAAAGAGAATTTCTGACTCATGTAACCGATGTTGCGTTTTATTTTTTCAGTATCCTTATAGATGTCGAATCCGGCGACCCATCCTTTGCCCGACGTCGGCGTCAGCAGTCCGCAAAGCATTCGCATGGCAGTTGTTTTTCCGGCGCCGTTAGCGCCGAGAAATCCGAATATTTCGCCCTCTTCTACATCGAAACTGATATTTTCGACTGCTTTGAAGCTGCCGAAATATTTACATAAATTATTTACTTCTATTACTTTCATATCTCATTAGTCGTATAAAACAATTTTTTGCCGGAATTAACTTTCATGCCTCATCAGTTGTATAAAACAGTCTTCGACCGTGGGTTTCACCTCTTTCAATTCCATGTAGGGATAGTCAATCCGCCGGTCGTCGCCGTTGAATACAACGCGCAGGTATTCTCCTGCAACGTACGACAGACGGACGTTTTCCTGCTGTTTCAGCTGTTCGAGTAGGCGATAGTTATTGCCGGCTTTAGCCTCGTAGAGCGTGAAGGGATAATCGGCGACGATATTTTCGGGAGTATTCGTCGACAGGATTTGACCTGCCTGTATCAGGGCGATGCGGTTGCAAAGCGAAGCTTCGTCCATGTAGGACGTTGAGACGAAAACGGTAATTCCTGCCGCTTTCAGTTTTTTTAGCATTTCCCAAAATTCCCTTCGGCTGACGGCGTCGACACCCGTAGTCGGTTCGTCGAGCAAGAGGACGACCGGCTTGTGAATCAGGGCGCAGCATAGGGCGAGTTTCTGCTTCATTCCACCCGAAAGCTGTCCTGCACGGCGTTTCCGGAAAGGTTCTATTTTCCGGTAAATATCGGCGATGAGGTCGTAGTTTTCGCGAATCGTGGTGCCGAAAACGGTAGCGAAAAACGCCAGATTTTCCTCGACCGACAAGTCCTGATACAGCGAAAAACGTCCGGGCATGTATCCGATACGGTTACGTATTTCGCGAAAATCTTTCACAACGTCGAACCCATCCACCGTCGCCGTGCCGCTGTCGGCAAGGAGCAGGGTAGCGAGTATCCGGAAAAGGGAGGTTTTCCCGGCGCCGTCGGGACCGATAAGACCGAACAGTTCACCTTGACCGACGTTCAGCGTAACGTCTTTCAGCGCCTCAATCGGGCCATACCGCTTGCAGATATTTGTTATTTCGATTGTGTTCATAAATTATTTCAAATAAGATTTCAATGCCCACGAGTTGTACACGATGTGGAAAATGCTGATACTACAAAGATAAAGCTGATAATTTCGTGTATAGCGCTCACCATAGCAAAATGATTGCTGCAAACATCGTAATTGAGACTAGTGTTAAGTTAACTTTCTTTTGTCATTGTGGGCTTGGCCCGCAATCCCCTTCTGTTAAGTGCATTAATCAGGAGATTGCGACTCGGAGGGCGCAATGGCAGAGTTAACATAACACTAGTTTTCTTCTGTTTTTCCTGTTCATTTTTCTTTATGTTCCGATTTAAAATCAACATCTCCATACATTCCGATTTTAATCAGCCCGTCGGTATTTTCGACTGCGATTTTGACGGCATAAACCAGGTTTTGGCGTTCATCTTTCGTTTGGATGGTTTTTGGCGTAAATTCCGCCTTGTCCGAAATCCACGATACAACGCCGGGGTACGACCTTTGTCCGTCGTCCGCGTCGTTGATAAACACCGTTGCCACCTGTCCGGTTTTCACTTGTAAGAGTTGAGATGCGACAACGTAAGCACGTAGGAAAAGGCGCTTCGTATCGGCAATTTTGTACAAAAATTTGCCTGTCGAAGCCATTTCTTTTGCTTCGGCGTATTTGTTCAGGACTGTGCCATCCAATGGATTGACAATACGGCATTTAGCCATCATGTCTTCAATCTGCGCCACCTGTATGGCAATTACGGAGCTTTCCTCGTTGATGCCGCTTACCGAAACAGAAAGTTGATTTTGCAACGCCGCCAGATTGCTTTTCAGGACGGCTATTTGCGAAACGAGGTCATCGACCTGCTTTTGAGTAGCGGCACCGTCGGCAAACAGGTTGTCGATACGTCGTTTATCACTTTCGGCTTTTGCAATCTGCTCTTTTACTGACGCAATCTGCACCGGCACGTTCACGCGGCGTGTCAGAATGGCTTTGTCGGTTGCCTCGAGTTGCAATTTTTTCAGATAGAGTTGTGTCGTGTCGATATAGCCGACACATTGCCCCTTTGTCAACATATCCCCTTCGACAATGTTCAGTTCTTCGATTTTGCCCGTTCCTTCGGCGGACACGATGGTTTCGGTTGCTTCGAATGTTCCCGACGCATCATGCTTAAATTCGTTGCGATTACATGCGGTCAGGAAAAGCGCAGCCGTTGCGACTAATGTTACAATTCTTGTATTCATAATCTTATAAATTTATTTTAATTCTCAATTAACTCTTAGTTCTTAACCCTTTCGTGTGTCTGTAATTGTGAATGTTGAGCAGATATTGAATTTCGTGCAAAGCCTTTGTTTGCCTAGCTTCTTCTTCGGCGTTGATGTCGCGAATCAGTTCGCTCATTTGGTAAATGCCGTTTCTGTATTTACTTTCGCCCGCCTGTTTCACGCATTCACGCAGGGTGACGATTTCGTCGTCTTTGAGCAGGAGTTTGCGGCTTTTTTCGATTTCAGACTGTTCTTGCGTCAGTTGCAGGTTCGTGATAAACAAAAATGTTTCGCGTTGCAGAGCAATGGCGTTGATGTTCGATTGCAAGATATGCCGCTCGTTTTTTTGCGTGTAGAGATTGCCGAAATTCCACGTCAACCGCAAACCGCCGATAGCAAAGAAATCAAATTCATCTTTCAGCATGTTCAATCCGGGGCGACCGTATCCGCCCTGCGCGAAAAGACTTACGACTGGACGGTTTTTGGCGGTTATTGCTCCGGACTGTTTCGCAAGCAGCGTGATTTGCGCATCGAAAAGCGTCAGTTCGGGACGGAACACGGCGCCGCTGGATGCGAAATCGCTTGTGGGCTTGACCAAAACCGTATTGTCGTGTACATCTTCACGGATAAACAGCGAAAGCGCCCGGCAGAAAGCGAGTTTGGTCTCGGAGTGTTCGGTGCGCGTCTGTTCGATTTGCAGCTGCGCAACGTTGATTTGGTCGAGGTCTGATTGCGTCGCTGTTCCGTTTTTCAGCAGCGATTCGACTGTTTTTTTGTTGGACAGGACGTCTTTTTCTTTCAGGTCGAGGATCTTCAGTCGCTCGTTCATCGCGAGAATTCCGAAAAACAGTTGGCAGACTTTTTCTTCGACGGCATACATGCTGACGTCCGTCCGGCATTTTTCGACTTCGTTTGCGGCTTTGACGAGGGTGCGTTGCGAGTTTGTCTGTCCGCCGTCCCACAGCAGCTGATTCACGTCGATTGCCGCTTTGTATTGGTCGTTGCTCACGGTGGGAATATCAACCGGAATCCCCAAAGATTTCAAATCTATCGGCAATGCCGTAATGTCCGACTGATAGCTTGCTTGCCCATTGAGCGTAACGCGCGGCAGATAGCTTTTAGCAATATTCGCCAACGAATAGCGTTCGGTTTGTTCGAGCAGGTCGTATTGCCTGATAAGCGGGTAATTCGCCCTTGCCTTCGCATAACAGTCGTCCAGTGTGAGCTGAGCAAAGCCTGAAATAGATGCGAAGAACGTCAAAATCGAAATCATCACTTTTCTTTTCATATCATCATTTGTATTTAATTAAACATTTGCATCCAACAATTTTATTCGACAATTTTGTCAATTGATGATAAAAAAATTTAGGGTTTCAATGCATTCAAAATAAATTGTACGTTGCTTTCGCGACGTTCGTTGAGGTAAGACTCTTTTGTTTTTTCATCCATACCGGCAGGCAGGATATTCTCAAGTACGGGCAGTATGATGAAAGTGGAAATGTTGAGCGAGATGATATTCATTATAAAATCGCGAAACGAAATGGGGCGGATGCCGCCTTTTGCGATTTCTTTGTTTAGCAGTTTTCCCATCCGGCTGAAAATCAATTCAATTTTAGGACGTACTACTTCAATCACCAGATTGAGATTGTCGCGTTTGGCGGTAATTTCGTTCAAAATAAATCGTGGCAGTCGCGGATTTTGTGCAACAAAATCGAATTGTTTTTCTATAAACAGCCTTATCGCTTCTTCAAACGTCAGATGGTCGCTGATGCTCTCGAACATTTGCGACAGCGTTTGAATTTTTTGCCTGAAAATCATTTGAAATAGGTTTTCTTTCGAGCGAAAATAGTAGTGCAGCATCGAGTGGCTGATGCCCGCCCGTTTGGCTATCGACACTGTCTTAGCACCACTGTAACCCACTTTGAGAAACTCTGCTTCAGCAGCCTCAAGAATCATTTGTTCCGTATTTAACTTGTTGTCAATCATATTTTTTTTGTTATAATAAACAATAATATTCGACATATTTGTCGATGCAAAGTTAACATTAAATTGTGAAATTACACACAAACGCATAAAAATATACGCCGAGTCAACCGTTGTGGGGCAGTTAAAAGAAGTACAAACCCGATATTTTTGTACATTTGAGAATTGTAACAATAATAATTTCATGTATGAAGACATCAGGAGGTAATTTTAACCGGAGTTAAGGGTTAAACTTTTCGGTTGGCTAACTCATTGTATTGTTTTTCCATTTCGTCAAATTCTGTTTTCAGCGCCTGCAATTCTATTTTGATATTTTTAAGGTGAGTTACAATTTCTACGACATTGATATTATCCCCTTTATTCTCTTTAAGTTTTTGTTTGGCTCCTGCTAAAGTTAAACCTTTTTCTTTAACAAGATGATACACCAAACGAACTGCCTCTATATCTTCTTGTTTATATTGACGGGTACCTTTCAGTGTTTTAGATGGTTTAATAAAAGAAAATTCTTTTTCCCAAAAGCGTAGTAAAGATTGGTTGACATTAAACATGCCGGCTACTTCTTTGATGGAATAAAATATTTTTTCTTGTTTAGGCATTTTCCATTTTCAACTATCCCTATTGATTTTCGGAAAGAACTAGCGCTTTTTCATAATCTTCTGGACTTAGATCCATAAAGAGGTATTTAGCGGGATTATCCGGTCTTCCTTTTACGTGCACTTCGTAATGCACATGAGGACCCGTTGAAGCGCCGGTCATGCCTACGCTGGCAATTTTTTCGCCACGCACTACTTTTTGTCCGGGGCGTACCGAGAAATCGCGACAGTGTCCGTATAAGGTTTTATATCCGAATCCATGGTCAATAATAACGCAATTTCCATAACCGCTGCTATATTTAGTTGATTCTACGGTACCGTCGGCGGTTGCATAAATAGGTGTGCCTATTTCTGCTGTAAAATCAATGCCGCTATGTAACTGTAATACTCCATAAATCGGATGCATCCGCATACCAAATCCGGAAGACTGCCGTTTCAAATCTTTACTTTTGAGCGGATGTATAGCTGGCGTATGTTTTATTCGTTCTTCTTTAGTTTTCAATAAATCAAGTAATTCGTCATATGAATTGGATTGGACATATAATTCCCGCGTTACCATGTCCAATTTACGTGTAGTTTCGATAATCAATTTAGAGTTAGAAAGGTTTAGTAAAGCTTCGTAACGGTTAGTGCCTCCGATACCTGGACGCCGAATATCCTCCGGAATAGGATCGGCATTGAAAAAAGTTCGATATAAACCATTATCCCGACTTTGCAATTCGTCCAAGATTTTTTGATTTTCATCAATTCGTTTAGACAAAATTTGATATTGAGCTAATATAAGTTTATTTTCTTTTTTTAACTGTTGTTCGCGAGGTGAATCGAAAGCATAAAAAGCAATGGCAAACAAACCTGAGCCAATAAAAGTGCCTATTAGTAACAGGCGAAAAACTACCCAAATACGTTGTTTCCAAGAGGGAAATACTCGTTCGTAATTCAGCGTTTGCGAGTTGTAGCGAAAATATATATTACTCATTTAAAGGAATTTTACGTTTCCGATGGGGCAAAAATAAGTATTTTGTCGTACTTTTGCAAATTGTTTTAGATAAATTAAGAAGTTAAAATTTTCATACAGATTATGACAGCTAAAGAAATTCGTCAATCATTTAAAGATTATTTTGAAGGAAAAAATCATAAAATTGTTCCGTCTGCACCCATGGTCATCAAAGACGACCCAACTCTGATGTTTACCAATGCCGGAATGAATCAATTTAAAGACGTCATCTTAGGAAACGTTCCAATTAAATATTCTCGAATAGCCGATTCGCAAAAGTGTTTACGGGTGAGCGGGAAACATAACGACTTGGAGGAAGTGGGGCACGACACCTATCATCACACCATGTTTGAAATGTTGGGAAACTGGTCGTTCGGCGATTATTTTAAAAAAGAAGCAATTGATTATGCATGGGAATATCTGACAGAAGTCTTGAAACTGGATAAAGATCGGTTGTATGTAACTGTATTCGAAGGAAGTCCTTCCGAAGGTTTAGGTAGAGACGATGAAGCAGCCGCTTTCTGGGCAAGATATCTTCCGGAAAAACGAATTATCAATGGAAACAAAAAAGATAATTTCTGGGAAATGGGTGATGCCGGACCTTGCGGTCCTTGCTCCGAAATTCATATTGATATTCGTCCGGATGAAGAACGGGCAAAAGTGGAAGGTCTTACGCTTGTCAATCATGATCATCCTCAAGTGGTTGAAATATGGAACTTGGTTTTTATGCAGTTCAACCGCAAAGCAGACGGTTCGCTGGAAAACCTTCCTAATAAAGTGATCGATACCGGTATGGGGTTCGAACGCCTTTGTATGGCCGTACAAGGAAAAACCTCTAATTACGATACAGACGTTTTCCAGATTATCATCCGGGCAATTGACCGAATAACGGCGCATAAATACGGACGAGATGATAAAACGGATATTGCTATGCGGGTCGTAGCCGACCATATTCGTACCATTGCATTTTCGATTGCCGACGGGCAATTGCCTTCTAATGCAAAAGCCGGTTACGTTATTCGGCGTATCCTCCGGCGGGCAGTTCGTTACGGTTATACTTTTTTGGGTCAAAAAAAGTCGTTTATGTATCTGTTAGTTTCGACTTTAATTGATTCTATGGGTGATGCTTATCCCGAATTGATTGCTCAAAAAACGTTGATAGAAAAAGTAATAAAGGAAGAAGAAGATGCTTTTCTTCGAACATTGGAAACGGGTATAAAACTGTTGGAAAAGCAAATTCAAGAAGTTCAAATGCAAGGTGGAAAAATGCTCAAAGGCGAAGATGCTTTTATTTTGTATGATACCTATGGATTTCCATTGGATTTGACCGAATTGATTCTGAAGGAATATAGTATGTATTTAGATAAAGCCGGTTTTGATGTGGAAATGCAAAAACAAAAAGAACGCGCCCGCAATGCCGCTTTAGTAGAAACCGGCGATTGGGTGGTTCTGGAGGCAGGTGAATCCGAATTTGTGGGTTATGATGAAACAAAATCCGTAGCGCATATCCTCCGTTACCGTTTAGTCAAACAAAAAAATACTTCTTATTACCAAATCGTCTTGGATAAAACACCTTTTTATGCCGAAATGGGTGGACAGGTTGGCGATAATGGAACATTAATCGGTTCGGAAGGGAAAAGTATTGCGATTTTCGATACAAAACGCGAAAACAACTTAACAGTCCATTTAACCAATGAACTACCTGGCGAATTGAAAGACACATTCATTGCTGAAGTGGATTTAAGTAAACGGCGGGCGACCGAATGTAATCATACGGCTACCCACTTGTTGCATGAAGCCTTGCGCGAAGTCTTGGGTAAACACGTAGAGCAGAAAGGCTCGTTTGTTTCTCCCGTTAATTTACGATTCGACTTTTCCCATTTTCAAAAACTTACGGAAGAAGAAATTCGAAAAATAGAAAAACAGGTGACTGCTCGTATCCGAGAGAATATTGTTTTGGATGAAAGACGACATGTCCCGATAGCGGAAGCTAAACAAATGGGAGCAATGGCTTTGTTCGGGGAAAAATACGGGGACGACGTTCGGGTAATCCGTTTTGGTTCTTCAATTGAACTATGTGGAGGCACACACGCAAGAGCAACAGGAAATATCGGTAGTTTTCGCATTATCGGAGAAAGCTCGATAGCAGCCGGAGTACGGCGTATCGAAGCGATAACTGCAGAAACGCTTGAACAATTTTACTATATTCAGCAAGATACCATACGCGATATGCGGTCGTTTTTCAACAATGCGCCGGATTTAATACAGGCAATCAAGAAATTTTTTGAAGAAAATGCCAGTTTGAAAAAACAAGTGGATGAGTACCTGAAAGAAAAATTGATGATGGTTAAAAAACGGGTGATTGAAAACAAACGGGAAGTTAATAAAATTAATCTTTTTGTTCTGAAGGGATTTTTTCCTGCAGAGAGGGTAAAAGATATTGCTTTTCAGTTAAAAGGGGAATTTCCGGAGAAGATGTTTTTTGTCGCTACAACAAATTTCGAAAATAAACCTCTAATTACAGTTATGATTAGCGATGATTTGGTTGCACAAGGCATGAATGCCGGGCATATAGTACGTGAAGCAGCCAAAAATATCAAAGGGGGTGGGGGAGGGCAACCTCATTTTGCTACGGCGGGAGGAAAAGACGTTGATGGCTTGGATGTAGCGTTTGAAGAAATCGTTTCCTGTATCGAGAAATAATACGCTGGTTGATTTAATTGATTGCTTACAATTTTTGTTTATAAATCCGCTCAATAATATCGACAACTTTGTAACCTTCGTAGGCGTTAGCAGTTATTTTATCACCTTTGTTTTTTAATACATTCACTACATTATCAATCACATAGTGATGGTTTTGCGCCGAACCTTTGTAGTCGCCGTAATCGTTTCCGGGATTGGTAGGCGGTAGTACAGGTATTTTATAGTCGCGGACATGGCAATATTCCACTTCATTCATGTATTGTCCTCCGATTTTAATGGTTCCGTTTTCGGCGATGATTGTCACCGAACTTTCGAAATTCCGGTTGTATAACGAAGTAGAATAGTTGAAAGCGCCTAATCCTCCTTTTACAAATTCAAAAGAGATGAAACCGGAATCTTCAAAGTCGGTTAAAGTCTGATGGTTGAAATCTTCAAAATGCGCTTTTATATCGCGAATATCACCGAACAACCAGTACATTAAATCAATGAAATGCGAAAATTGAGTGAACAAAGTTCCTCCGTCCAATTCTTTATTTCCGTGCCAACCTCCCGGTTTATAATAGCGTTCGTCGCGATTCCAAAAGCAATTGATTTGGATAAAAAACAATTTGCCTAATTTTCCCGAGTCCACCAATTCCTTGATCCATACGGAAGGAGGAGAATAGCGGTTTTGCATCACACAAAAAACCTGCTTGTCGCATCTCTCGGCCGTATAAAGGATTTTTTTTGCATCCGAAGCCGTCAATGCCATCGGTTTTTCGATCACGACATGATGGCCGGCATCCAAAGCGCGAATTGCCATCGGTGCGTGTAAACCGTTTGGTACACAAATATTTAATACGTCGAATGTAATCTCTGAAGATAACAAATTTTCCAAATTGGAGAAAGGAGAAAGAAAAAAAGAGAAAGTGGAAAGATTTAAAAGTTCGGCAGGTAAAATATCACAAATCGCAACTAATTCGGCCTTCGGATTTCGTTGGATCATTTCAATATGGCGTTTTCCGATATGTCCACAACCCACTACGGCAAACCGAACCCGTTCTTTATTCTCCATTCTCTGTTCTCCGTCTTTACCGGTTTCCATACATTTGTTCGTAGTAACGTTGGTATTCTCCGGAAGTTACTTCTTCTATCCAATGCTGATTTTCGAGGTACCAGCGAATGGTTTTCACGATTCCGTCTTCAAACTTCGTTTCGGGATACCAGCCCAACTCATTGGTAATTTTAGCCGGGTCGATGGCATAACGATGGTCGTGTCCTAAACGGTCTTTGACAAATGTAATCAAATCGTTGTTTATCCAACTGATATCGTTTCCTTTTTTTTTCAATGTTTTTTTATAATCCGGATTTTCTTCCATCAAACGCCGGATAGTGGCAATAGTTAGTTTTACGATATCGATATTTTTCTTCTCGTTGTGCCCGCCTATATTGTAAACTTCACCGATTTTTCCGTTAAGTATAACTAAATCAATAGCTTTGCAATGATCTTCCACATACAACCAATCGCGTACATTTGAACCGTCTCCGTAAACCGGAAGTTTTTCCCCTTCCAGTATGTTTTTGATAATGAGAGGGATTAGCTTTTCAGGGAAATGGTAGGGTCCGTAATTATTGGAACAACGGGTAATATTGACCGGCAAATTATACGTTTCCGAATAGGCAGAAACAATCAAGTCGGCACCGGTTTTGGAAGCAGAATAAGGACTTCGCGGATCTAAAGGCGTTTTTTCAGTGAAATAACCGGTTTCTCCTAAGCTGCCATAGACTTCATCGGTAGAAACCTGAAGATATTTAACACTTTTCCGGTAAACAGGATAACCGTTTTCATCTTTTCCGGTTGTCCAATATTTTTTAGCGATATCCAGTAAATTTTGAGTACCCAAGATATTGGTTTGCAGGAATAATTGTGGATTTTCGATGCTTCTGTCCACGTGGCTTTCTGCTGCAAAATTGACTACATAATCAATAGGATATTTTTCAAATATTTTTGCAACAACTTGATGATCAACTATATTTCCTTTTATGAAAACAAATCTGGCGTCTTTCAGCTCCTCTTTAATTGTCCCCAGATTGCCGGCATATGTCAAGTCGTCTAGTACAATCAATTGAATATCTTCGTGTTTTTTTAAGAGATATTTTACAAAGTTAGCGCCAATAAATCCAGCTCCGCCGGTTACTAAATAATGTTTCATTTTTATTATATTGTTTAATCTATGAATGAATTAAAGAAAATAAGTATTGTCCGTATCCGGTTTTTTCCATATTTTTTCCTAACTTATATAATTGCTTGTCGTCGATCCAACCGTTTCTCCAGGCAATTTCTTCGATACAAGAAACATAAAAGCCTTGCCGTTTTTGAATGGTTTCTACGAAATTGGAGGCTTCTAACAAACTATCGCAATTGCCGGTATCCAGCCAAGCAAATCCTCTTCCGAAAAGTTCCACTTTCAATCTTCCTTCTTCTAAATAAGTTCGGTTTAAATCGGTAATTTCATATTCGCCTCGTGCCGAAGGTATTAATGCCTTTGCTCTTGCAACTACCGAATTGTCGTAAAAATACAATCCCGGTACTGCATAATTGGATTTTGGCTTTTCCGGTTTTTCTTCGATAGAGATCACTTTTCCCGATTCGTCGAACTCCACTACGCCGTACGCACGAGGGTCTTTCACATAATAACCGAAAACACAAGCGCCATTTTCAATTTTTTGCGCTTGTTTCAACATTTTACTGAAACCTTGTCCGTAAAAAATATTGTCTCCCAAAATCAGACAAACAGAATCATCGTCGATAAATGCATTTCCCAGAACAAAAGCTTGCGCCAAACCGTTGGGAATCTGTTGGACAATGTAGCTGAATTTCATTCCCAAGTCTTTGCCGCTTCCAAGCAATTCTTGAAACATCGGTAAGTCGCGGGGCGTAGAAATAATCAAAACGTCTTTGATTCCGGCCAACATTAATGTGGATAAAGGATAATATATCATTGGTTTGTCGTAAACCGGCATAATTTGTTTGGAGATAGATTTTGAAAGCGGATAAAGACGTGTGGCACTACCGCCGGCTAAAATGATTCCTTTCATAATAAATAAAGCTCAAGTGAATTGAGTGTTTGTTTTTTATTTTTTTATATAAGATATATATTTCCGTTTCATGCGAATTGGATTTCCTTTAATGATCTCCCAAGTTTATCTTTTTCAGACAAAATCATGTGTGCTATATCTAAAGGCCACGCTATGGATAAATCAGGGTCTAAACAATTTAATGTTCTTTCGGTAGACGGCGAATACGGATTATCTACTTTATACGAAAAAACAGCTGTTTCGCTCAACACTAAAAAACCATGAGCAAAGCCGCGGGAAATAAAAAATTGCCGGTTATTTTCTACCGATAATTCAACGGCGACATATTTTCCGAATGTAGCGGAGTTAGGTCGGATATCGACAGCCACGTCCCAGACTTTTCCTTGAACGACCCTGACTAATTTAGCCTGAGAAGTATCGCCTTCTTGATAATGCAGTCCCCGTAAAACGCCAAAAGAAGATTTGGATTCATTATCCTGAATAAAATCAACTTTACCGATATGCCGGTCAAATTCTTCTTTTTTATAGGTTTCCATGAAATATCCCCGGGCGTCATTGAGGATTTTCGGTTCAATTAGCCATATACCATCTATTTCAGTCTGAATATAATCCATAATTTTCGTAATTATGGGTACAAAAATAAGTAATTATAATAAAACAACCTATTTTTCGGATTCTTTTTGTAATTAAACTTTCAATTCGCAGCTCATTTTTTTTTGTTCCGTTATAACCGGAGTTCGTAAGGCCGGTTGGTGTAGAGCTTGAGTACTCGCTCTCTCCGCGCTGATTGTAATAAAAAATCGCCTCCTTTTTGTTGATTCGTGATCGTTGCTAAGGATAGCCTGCAAGTACCTTTAAACCAAGTTCTTTATCAGCAAGTTGCAACAAACGGCAAGGGTTAAATTCGTTGTTTGTGAAAGAAACTTCTAACGATGAGGAGTGATTGTCCGGGAAACTTTTAGTATCTTTGCAATCAAAGTTGATGCAATGCAAGATAAAAACCTCAAAGGGCATATTGCTTTGGGGATAGCTTATGTTATTTTTGGGTTAAATACTCCTGTATCCAAGGAAGTGCTTATGCATGGAGAGGTTTCGGCACTAGCTCTGACATTTTATCGATTTGGCGGTGCAGGTATATTTTTCTTACTAATTTCATTTTTCACTAAGAAAGAACATGTTGCACATCGAGATATAGGGTGGTTGTTTTTAGCGTCCATGTTTGGCATTTTTATTAACCAAGCTTCTTTTGTTGTGGGACTTTCATTAACTTCACCCATCGACGCTTCAGTCATTACTACTATTGTCCCTATTTTAACGATGGTATTAGCCGCTTTTTTCTTAAAAGAACCAATTACATGGAAAAAAGTGACGGGCGTCCTTATCGGCGCTTCCGGCGCATTGTTGCTGGTATTTAGCAGTAATACATCCGTGCACGAAAACGCCAGTATCGAAGGTAACCTTCTGTGTATGCTAGGTGCACTTTCTTTTGCCATTTATCTGACGGCTTTTAAAAAATTGATTAATCGCTACAGTGCATTAACCTTAATGAAATGGATGTTCCTTTTTGCGGCTTTATGTTCTTTGCCTCTGTGTTGGCGCGATATTGTTGCCGTTGATTATGCCGGAATGCCGATAGCCATTTATCTGCGCATTCTTTTCGTAATAGCCTTTGCCACATTCATTTCATACCTATTGATACCGATAGGGCAAAAACTCTTGCGCCCGACAATTGTCAGTATGTACAACTACCTGCAACCTTTAGTTTCGTCCTTGCTAGCTGTGGCTTTAGGCATGGATATGTTTGGATGGACAAAGGGAATAGCTACAATACTGGTTTTCCTCGGTGTTTATATCGTAACGCAAAGTAAATCCCGTACACAAATGGAGCAAAAGAACGGAATGAGTAAAAAAGAACAATAATCCTTTTTATTTCTGCTTTCCTACCCATCGCCCGAAAATGGCAATGACAATAAAGCAGAATAAAGGTAAAACAAACGAAATACGTACCGACGAAAGCGATTCGAACCAAACGGCTTTGTCAATCAACAGTCCTTGCAGAGGAGGCATGAAACATCCGCCGCCAATAGCCAGAATCAATCCGGCAGAAGCTAATTTGGCGTCATCGCCCAAGCCCTTCAAGGCAATACCGTAAATAGTCGGAAACATCAGCGACATACAGGCTGAAATAGCTATCAGGCAATATAAAC
Source organism: Dysgonamonadaceae bacterium (assembly GCA_031275735.1). Taxonomy (GTDB): domain Bacteria; phylum Bacteroidota; class Bacteroidia; order Bacteroidales; family Azobacteroidaceae; genus Azobacteroides. The sequence continues at coordinate 2,188 of JAISOJ010000080.1, read as the reverse complement.
CTGTCATGCCATGAATAAAAATCACGCCTAATGTGCATAGGATTCCGCCAATCGCTAAAGTAGTCAACAACACGCTTGCTTTGAAATACTTCAACAGGAAAGTACAGATAAAACGGCTTGTGATGAAAATACCCATAGCCAGCATGTTGTATAATTGTGCCGTTTCCTTCGACATCCTCAATTCGTTCTCGGCATATTGAATGATGAACGTCCATACCATAATTTGCACACCTACATAGAATATTTGCGCAATCACAGAAAAAACATAGCATTTGTTACCCAAAAGGCGTTTAAATGTACTTCTTGTGCTGGATGAAGTTGCCTCGTCGTCGGATATAGTTTGGGGCAGTCGGGAGAAGGCAAAAAGGAGAAAGAAAAACAACACAACCAATCCGAGTATCAGATACGGCCAACCCACGGTATCCAGATCTGCCTGTTGAATAGAGGCAAGCGTTTCGGGATCTGTTTTTAATAGTATAGTGCGTTCTTCTTCGGTTGCCGGATTCAATCGAGCTAAAATAAATTCTTTGGCTATCAACATGCCCGTCAGTGATCCCATAGGATTGAATGCTTGTGCAAAATTAAGACGACGGGTGGAAGTTTCTTCCGAACCCATCGACAGGATGTAAGGATTGGCTGTTGTTTCAAGGAAAGCCAATCCGCAAGTCATTACGAAATAGGCCATCAAAAACGCCCAAAAAGCCATTGCATTTCCTGCTGGGATGAAAAGGAAACATCCCACAGAATAAAGTCCAAGTCCGACAAGGATGCCTTTCTTATAATTGAATTTTTTGATAAAAATAGCCGCCGGTATTGCCATCAAGCAGTAGCCGCCATAGAATGCAAATTGTACCATCGAACTCTCGAAATTAGAAATTAGCAAGATATTCTTGAAAGCAGCCACCATTGGATTGGTGATGTCGTTGGCAAATCCCCATAAGGCAAATAAAGATGTGACAAGAATGAATGGAAACACGTAATTTTCTCCGTTATTTCCTCTAAAAGATGATGTGCTTTTCATACGTTTATTCTTAGATACTACCCGGTTATTCATTTTTCCGGGTTACATTATTGGGTTGATGATTTACAAAGGTAAAATTATTTTTTATTATTTGATACCCTTCGGCAAAATCTGTGATTTGTTTATCGGCAATTGCCTGCTGAATAATGTTTCCAATAGCGGTCGCTTCGGTAATTCCAACGAAAATATTCGTTCCATCAGTTGCCATTTTTCTTCTGAACGTTTTCCCACGCCTCCAGCTTGAAATTTCGATACGAAATCTTCCCATTCGGCTTGCCTTTCGAAAGTAGCCAAACGACCGAATGCTGCATCCCAATCAAAATCAGGCGGTGTTTCCACAATCATGAAAGCATGATCGCGTATAACGTATATTTCCATATTTAAAATACCGGCTTTACGGATACCTTCCGGTATCTCTTTCCAAATATTATCGCTATCGTGCCAATATTTGTACTGTTCCAAAGTTTTAAGATTCAGTTTAATGTATTGGCAGTAACGTTTGGTAGTTTCCCTGGACGATTCGATGTATCCTTCTTTCAAATTTGTTGCCATATTTTTGTGAATGGGGTCTTGAGAATTAGAGATTGCAAATTTAGCATTAAATTTTCAGAATGCATACAAACGAATAAAAATGTATTTGCCCTGATCATACACCCGTCCGTTCATGTTGATCAGGTTGAACTCCGGCAGGTGTTCGTGCATCGTATAATACCCCTGTTAAGGATAAATTCCATTTTGCTGTTTGAGCATTATTCTATTATATGCAAAAGGAAGATCACTCATTTACAATATTTTTCGAATAATTAATCTTATATAATTTTATTCCGGATTGTGTGTCTTTAAAACAAAATTCATACAGATAAATAACACCAATATCGTCGTCTACCATTGTTACATAGTTATTTACCAAATTATTTTTTTTAAAATACATCATATTAAAAGTAACAGTATTGCAGTCGGCATTTATTGCTGTCCTTGGGGAATTAAACACGATATAACATTTATATGTCCTGTTTTCTATTTCTCTGATACACTTGTAATTCTTAATCTTTCCGAAAACCGTATCCAAACCTGAATATAAGTCATTTTTGATGTTATAGGAATCCAGAAGATATAAAAAATTTGGAGTAAAAATAGAATATAAATTACTCAAAACAAATGATTTGG
>JAISOJ010000067.1 GCA_031275735.1 Dysgonamonadaceae bacterium | reverse complement strand
CGCCCGGACGAAAAACCACTTTCTTTGATTTAATCAAAGAAACCGTATATTTTTCTTTTTTCTCGACGCCTTCGCTCTCAATCCTTACTTGAAAGGCTCCGAAATCGCCCAAGCGAACGATTTTTCCTTCTTTTAACTGTTCGCACAATACTTGTTTCAAAGATTCCAATACAGCTAGTATATCGGTATAATTAACAGTACTGCGTTTCATAATTTCTTTTTTCAACGCTTTGAGCGTAATTTCTCCTGTGTTTTTGGTATTAGCATACCATTTTTTTTGTTCTTCCGGCTTACCCGGATTGCCTTTTTCTGATAGAACATATTTGACCGGCATAGTAAACCTCCTTACTTATGTAATTAGTTGTACAAAAAATAAAAACCCCTTCGACGAAACCTGTATTTCTTTTTAAAGGTTTCTATTTGGTTTAAAACGGACAAAGCTATCTTAAAATAAGATAGCTTCTCTTGTTTATTTAAAAAGAAATGCTTATATAACGCGCGAAGATTGTGTGCGTCTCTCTCTCTCTCTCTCTCTCTCTCTCTCTCTCTCTCTCTCTCTCTCTCTCTCTCTCTCTAATAAAACTATATTACCTTCCAAATCTTGGAAGTTAAAAATAATTAATAGTTCATTTATTGAGAGATTATTCATTGACTCAGTCATTTTTTGTAAACAATGTGCAAATATAAAATATTTTTTTTATTAGTTGGATAAAATTATCAAAAAAAATGATCATAAATTCAAATTATTATGCCCGGTGTAATTTTGTGCGTAATTAGTCAATCCTTATTAAGTTGTCATTTTATTGAATATCAACAAAATGACAACTTAATAAGGATTGACTGTATAACAAATAACAGGTAATTTCGAGCAGCTCATTTAGGCGCTACCGGATAAAAATCGTAAGGAAACACAAATTATTCACCCTTATTTTAATTTCTCATAGTATCTTGGCTGATAATCCGAAAGCAATTCCGGATGAAATATCCAAACCATGTCTTTCAGTATATAATCCGGATGAAGAGGGAGTTCTTCATAATAAGGAACTTTTCCCGTATTACAGGCATAAATACTCTTTTGACGATATGCTTCGAAAAAAACGTAATTGGGATAATCTTTTGCTAAATCTTCGTATGTCAAATTCTTATTACTGTTGTATTTGATAAGCCAAACATTGGCTTTTTCCGCTTTTTCAAGTACCGATTCGAAAGATAAGCCGATTGAGCCGGTATGCGTATCTTCTTTCCAAAAGTAATCGGCGCCGGCATCGCGGAAAAAATGAGCAATGTAGCTGTTTCCACCGGGTACATACCAAATACCGTTGTAAATTGTTTCTGCCATTACGGTTGGACGACTACTAAGCTCGTTGGCGATTTTTCGGAGTTGGTTATAGTTGGTAATGGTTTTCATGAACAAAGAATCGGCTAAAGCTCCTTTATCGAAAAACAAAGCGAGGCAACGAATCCATTCGGCACGTCCCAAAGGAGACGATTCCATATAATCCGTACATTCGATAAGAGGAATACCTAATTGGGTGATTTGATTACCGTATCCGGTTCCTTCAATTGGAGCGGTAAACAGGACCTCCGGTTCAATAAGCGTAATTTTTTCAATATCGGGATTGGACGATTGTCCCAGGTTAGCGATACGACCGGATCGAATGCCTTCTTGTATTTGAGGAATATTAATGTAGCGCGGTTCGCAAACGCCGACAAGAGTTGCTGATACGCCTAACTCGTCAAGGAAACTGCAATGCACGGATCCGTAACTAACTGTCCGTTCGATTGGAGTGCGAATGATAATGCCTTCCGGTAGAGAATCGGGCATAGCGGCCGCTTTCGGTAACAAGACATAGCGTTGCAATGTGAGTTTAGGATTCCACGGATTCCGGATAGTGATCAGCGTGTAATCGGCAAGGGTTTCTACTTGAAATCCTTGAGCGTAATAAACACGATCGCGTACAAGCGTGTCGATAACAACGGGAAGATCGTCTTTATGGGTTTGAATTATACTGCTATCTTCTTTTTGTTTACAGGAAAAAAAGGCGAGACAAAAGACGAGCGACAGATAATATATGACAAGTGATTGGTTTTTCATTTTAAAAGTTAATTAAATATAAATTGACAAGCATTAATACCTACATTCAATGTTTTTTTCTTTTTCCCATCCTGCCCGAAAATGACGACTGTTCCGGGATTCGAATAATTGGTATCGGCAATATACACATCTTTATTATCCGGATCAACGCCAATTCCGTAAGCGGTATTAATGATTGTACCATCGGCGATGAATTGATTGGTGACCGGTGTTTCCGTTTTCACATTGAAGATACCAAATGAACAATTGGTTGTGTAATCGGCATTGTAAGTTATCCCGAAATAGTAAAGTAAATCATCGACAATAGTAAATTGTTGGTTGGCAGGAATATTGATATCGGTAACTTCGTTTGTAAAGGTATTAACCCGTTGAAATCCGCCTGAAATATCATTGAAGTTTCCTAAATAGGTAAGGTAAATATCGCCATATGGGTCTGCCTTGACTATATACGGATTCAATCCGACCGTAATTCGTTTCGTTTCTTTGAAAGAAGCGATATCGACCACGGAAAGCGTCTTGTCCGGATTACCAAATTCCAATCCGTTACTGTTGGCTACATACAATTTCCCGTTAACAGCAGCAATCCCTTCCGGATTCGAGCCGACGGGCGTTACGCCGGTTATTTCCAAAGATGTTGTGTCCAGACGGATTACATTTCCATCATAAGTAGAAGCATATACATTTCCTTCATAGTAAGTTAAGTAACGGGGAGTGCGCTGTTGTTCATCCTTTTTCACGCTAATTCGTTTTAATAATTTTCCGGTTTTCAAATCCAATACGGTAACGACGCTTGACTTGGAAACCGTTATGTATAGTTTACTTCCGTAAGCCATCATATCCTGTCCTGTATCGCCGAGCGTACCGTTGAAAATATCAAAACTAGTTTCTCCTGTTTTGAAGCTGTAATAAGACAATCCGGCATTATTTTTTCCATCGCTACCTTGATTTAAAATATATACACCGGGAGGCGTAATAATATTAGAGAAAGTAGACGGTTCGTTTTGTTCACAGGAAAATAAAACCGGCACATACATTAAAGCGACAAGCAACGAATGGCGAATAAATACCGGAGACCAAACTGTTTTTGTATTTAAATACTTCATAATAATGAATTTATATATTAATAATTTCTTAATTGTCAATTTTCAACTCAATTCTGAACGTTCTTCCCTGCATCGGATAGGAGCGTATCACTTCGTATTGTCGGTTGAATAGATTTTGGCATCCGGCCTTCACAGAGAAAGAGACGTCTTTCCATTTGAACCACCGCGATAAAGTAATCCCGTGTTCCGAAAAAGCGGGTAAACAATACTCAGGACGATTGATTCGTTCGTAATACCTTTTGCCGCTGTACAATACGGTATAATTAAAATTTACCCAAGGCGTTTCCAATTCCATCCACCCCGAAGCGGTATGGCGGGGCGTATACGGGATTTGTTGGTTATACATAGGCGATTCCGGCGTTTTGTCCAGTACCTGTTGATGGGTATAAGTTCCATTGATTTTCCACAAAAACGAAGAACTTGTCGAGATATGCATTTTAAAATTCATGTCTATACCTTGAATATTCACTTTATCGTAATTTTGAGTGGACCAGATGTAAATGCTACTTACGGGAACAGCTACGATTTTGTTTTCAATCCGGTTGTGATACAAGTCAACAGCGAAGGAGAAATAAGGTATCCGGTCGCCCCAACCGGTGCTACCTGTAAATCCTATGTTATATTGCCGTGCATTTTCAGGTTTCAGGTTGACATTAGTTACGATGGAATAATAAATATCGCCGAATGTAGGCATCCGGAATGTATTTTTATAAAACCCACGCAGTCGGAACGGAATGTTCCGGATCGGACAAATCGAGAAACCGATGTATGGCGAGAAACGATGGTAGTCGACGGGTGTTTTTACAATTCTAACATAGTCATTGACAGATGTATATAATAATTTGGCCGTCAAATTATAAGTTTCGGTTTCATATTTTCCCGAAAAAGCGCTCAGCCAGGTTACCCGGGAAGGAAAAACGTTGTTTGGTAAATTGCTGTTGAAATTACCATAAATTCCGTCGTTAGCCCAAGAAAACGACCACTGTTTCGAAAATTTGTAACGGAATGTAGCGTTCAAATAATATTCCCTTTGATAATACAAGTTTTCCAAATATCTATTCGAGTACATATTATTGGTGTAATTGGTAAATGAAAAATTGAATTTAGCGTTGGATTGAAAATCTATTTTTTCATTTAATAATTGTGTATAAGAGGCTTGTGTGAAAAAAATCCGATCGTTCAACCTTTCGCTCATATAGTCGTTGTAATAAATAACCGCGCTTGGGAGTCCTCTTTCCGAGCGGTAGTAATAAGTTTTGAAACGCAATTTTCCATGGTTTTCGAATTTGCCCAATAAATTTGCTTCTAACTTCAGCGATTCTACATCCGAATTATTTCTTTTTCGCTTAGCGATACTGTCATTTGCATATCCGATGGCTTGTTTGAAAGGATAATTGCCGTCCGTTTTCAGGTAATCGGCAGAAACATGCATGGTAAAAGTGTGGTTAAGCGTTTTTCCGAAAGATACGGAAGGATTGATTAATCCGAATGAACCGGCTTTAAGCGACGCTTTTAGTTGGCGTTTCTTTTTATCGCCGGGCAAAAAAGAAGGAGTGATGATATTCAACGTTCCTGCTAAGGATTGCATTTGAGCTGTTTGGAGGATTTGATCACTTTCGCCGATGTGGAAAGTAATTGTTTCCACATGATCCAAGAAAAAACGTCCTAAGTCGATTTGCCCCGTCTGGTAGTCCGTAATAGCAATGCCGTCGTAAGCCACGTTTGTATAGTTGGCTCCGAGATTGCGAATGGAAATTGTTTTCAGTCCGCCTATACCGCCATAATCTTTTACTTGCGCTCCAGATAAAAACTGGATGGCGTCTGAAATCTGCATCGTATTAAATTTGCTCCAATCGCTTGATTTTAAGATCTGTAACGGAGCACTTGCTTTGAACGGAGAGGGTAGGGGAGAAGCATTTATTTCTACTTCGTTTAGCCGATGGATTGGGATTGTATCTTGAATTTCTTGTGCAGACAGAGCCGGAAAAAATATTCCTTCAGTCGTCAATCCTAATAAAAAATAGAAATATATTTTTTTAAACATAATTATTTACTCGTTTCGAAAAACCAAACGGTTTCGAAATACAAATATAGTTAAAAACAAATATAAACAGAGAAATTGTTTAAGCATTTCGCAATTTTTACGGTACGATTTTGTATGCTATTCTGCAACGCTCTGTCGAGTGAAGTTTTGATGAGATAAAGGTAGGGAAAAATATTGTCTTGTCCTGAAATAGCTTTACAAAAAACAAATATGCACCGAGTGCAGCCGTCAGGTTGATGGTGAAGTTTGTATGGAACGGTAATCCGGTGTATCCCTTCGTTAATTCGATGATAAACACGCGATTTATTGTTGATACAGCTATCAAAAATTCTCAAAATGTTTGAGGGGATTTGAATTGTGTCGCTATTATACCTGAATAGTTACAAAAATTATTATCTTTGCAAATATCAAAAAAAACAAATGGATAGAGCTATCCCTGTACAGGAAATAAAAAAACGAAGAAGAAAATGGATAATCCGGATTGCTTTCATACTGATCATTCCGGTTTTATTAGTTATTTTTTTACCCCGCTGGATGGAAAGGGCGCTGGATACGCGAAAAATGCAAACCGGAGTTGTGGACACAGGTGCCATTGAAATTACCGTCGGCGCGTCGGGAAAGCTAATCCCATTGATAGAGGAGATCGTTGTTTCCCCTGTGAACAGCCGTATTTTAGAAGTCTATAAAAATCCGGGCGACACGGTGAACGAAGGCGAACCGCTGTTGAAACTGGATCTGGTATCCGTCGAAACGGAATACCTCCAGAAATTAGACGAAATGTCGATTTTGAAAAGTAAAGAAATACAAACGCGCGTTCGGTTGGAAAATTCGATTTCGGAATTGAACATGCAACAGCAATTGAAGGACATGCAGCTCAAACAATTTTGGGCGGACTTGCAGGGAGAAAAATACTTGGACAGCATTGGCGCCAGTACGCCGGATAAGGTAAATCGGGCAAGCTTAAATTACGAAGAAGCAAAGTTGCAATTACAACAATTGAAAGAGAAAATAACCAATGAACAAGCAAACGCCGAAGCCGAACTCCATGTACAGCAATTGGAAATAAAAATATTTGAAAAAACGCTCGAAGAAAAATCCCGTTTACTGAAAGACGCTCGAATTTTATCGCCGAAGAAAGCTGTTCTTACCTTTATCCTGAATCAAACAGGCGTGCAGATTTCGCAAGGCGAACAGTTGGCGATCGTCTCCGACTTGAGCCGTTTCAAGGTGGACTGCGAAATAGCGGACGGACACAGGGAAAAATTGACGCCGGGTTCCAAAGCCGTCATCCGCATCGGAAACATTCGCTTGTATGGGACTGTATCGACAGTAACTCCTTCTGTAACAAATGGATTAATCCGATTTACGGTCATCCCGGAAGATTCATCTCATCCGAGTCTGAGGAGCGGTTTAAATGCGGATGTTGATATTTTCCATGGAATTATAAGCGACGCCGTACGGGTTCCCAACTCAAGCAACTTGAATTACAGAAAGGGTGATCACTATTTTTGGGTGATCGAGAACGACCGAGCAATCAAGCGGAAAGTCCGGTTGGGAGAAAGCAGTTTTGAGTACATCGAAGTACTTTCAGGACTGTCGCCCGGAGAACGGGTGATTTTATCCGACATGGATAATTATATGAACAAAAAAGAATTAAGAATTAAACACAATTAGCTTTTACCAAAAAAACACGAACATGTCAATTATTCAATTAAAAGAGATTTCAAAACTGTACCGCACCAGCGAAATCGAAACGCTTGCATTGGCAAATATCAATTTGGAAGTAAACGCGGGAGAATTTGTTTCCGTCATGGGGCCGTCCGGTTGCGGAAAAAGCACGCTGCTCAACATTATGGGGCTTTTGGACCTGCCGAGCGAGGGGACGGTCAGCATTGACGGGATTCGGACCGAACGGATGGCAGACGGAAAGATGGCGGAATTTCGGAACCGCATGCTGGGTTTTATCTTCCAGAGCTTTCACCTGATTCCCTCGCTGAATGTACTCGACAACGTCGAATTGCCTTTGCTTTACCGCAAAACAACCGAAAAATTCCGCAGGGAATCGGCACGCGGCGTTTTGGACAGGGTCGGACTGTCGCACCGGATCAAACATTTCCCTTCGCAACTCTCCGGCGGG
>JAISOJ010000108.1 GCA_031275735.1 Dysgonamonadaceae bacterium | reverse complement strand
TTGCGGAAAGACCGGTTGAACAAAGCGGAACGGGAAGCATACGACGCACATATAGAAGCATTACGGTACCAAAAAAGTGTAATAAAAACCTCAATGATAGAAGGACGAGCGGAAGGACGGGCAGAAGGACGGGCAGAAGGACGAGCAGAAGGACGAGCAGAAGGACGTGCGGAAGGACGTGCGGAAGGACGTGCGGAAGGAGAAGCCGTTGGATTGGAAAAAGGAAAAACAGAAGTCGTAATAGCAGGCAACAAAGCCGGCCTGGCTGTCGAAACTATTGCCTCCATTACCGGATTAACGATAGACAAAGTCTCTGAAATTCTTAAACAAAATGAATACGGCGCCATATAAGTTGTAGCGCCTGCCTCTTTATTTCCATACCTGAACAATAAATTTGAAATCCTTTTCTATTGAAATATCCCCCCCCCCGCGAGGCTGTCTCAAAAGTCTGTCATCCCGCGCTTGTCGCGGGATCTCCCGAAAAGCGAGCATAAGTTTTCAGGGGATTGAACCAGGTCGATTGCTTCGCAATTGCGGGTCAGGTCAGCAATGACAAATACACTCCAAGGGGCTTTTGAGACAGCCCCTTCACACCCAGGCGATGCGCCGTCATGTCTACCAAGGGAGCGTAGAGACGTATTCCAATACGTCTCTACTTCGCGAAGCAATGATTGCCGCGCTTCGCGTAACTTTTAGTTTTTAGTTCTTTTACTGTGCAATTATTTTTACCGCCTTATTACCTGCGCTCAGCACATAAAAGCCTTTCGAGACAGGAATAAAAACCTGGCTGCTTTCGGCGACTGTCGAATAAACGGTTTGTCCGGAAACGTTGTATAGCACGATTTTATCCAGAGGGGCGGCATTTTTTACGGAAATTGTATTTCCATTTTCTATCGTAACTTGATACGGGGCATTGTTTTCCTGTTTTATGGCTGAGGGCTGCATCTCGGACGTTTTAACAAAGGACCATTTGTCGTAATCCGACAGGTCGGCCAATTTCTTACCTCCTCTCACCGTCGTCGAAGATTTGGTAATGCCCATATAAGAATCGGATTTCCACACGCCCATCGTGTAATATTCATCTTCGGCGGGAGATACCTGTATCGACAGTATGTTGTCGCTTGCACCCCAATTATACCCGATTTCCAGCAAGCCGACAGGTCCCGGCTTGATTGCCAGGTAATAAGGAGTATCTTCTGCATTTTTAAAGCTTGTCCTGATCCGGAACACATCGTAAGTGAGATTTTCAAATAAGAATTGCTGCGCTTCATTATCGCTTTCAAAATCAGAGGTTACAACGCCGTAAGTAGTCGAAGACGGCTTGACTTCCATTACTTTTCCATTGTACTTGTTTACGATGCAGTAGGGCGTTTTCAATTCGGGAATGAATGAGGCAATCGCTTGCTCATCAAAAGATTTTCCGGTAATTCCCCGGTAAACGGCTTTTGCTATCTCATACGAGCCTTGATGATTGGGGTGGCAACCGTCGGGAAAGTTTTCTTCCATATCCCGGGTCGGTTCCCAGAGATCGATCACTTCAAAACCCTGTTCTTCCGCTATGTTATCGACGATGGTATGCTGTTCGGTGCGAATCACCTCGTCCATAGCTGCGCCCTGTCCAAACATGCCTTTCGGATACAGTCGAACCGGATAGCAAAGAATTATGCGGGGATTGGCAGGCAAGGCTTTAATCATGTTTATTAAAGTCATATAATCGTTTTTGAAGCGTTCCCTGACGCCGTCCCGCAAGGTTTTTTGACTGCAGTCGGTGTACCAGAAATTCTTTTCGCAGAAGAAAAATTCTCCTACATCGTTCGTTCCCAGTTTGATGGTTACAATATCCGGATTAAACGCCAGTGCATCGGCACATTCCTGTGTCCGCACATATACGCCGTCATCGTTCCCGTCAAAGGCAATCCGGTCTTCGATAAATACACCGCTTCCGCCTTTTCCAAAGCTTCTTACGTCGTAATCATCGCCCAGCATGGCGCCCAAAGGCGTCGGATAATTGTAGTTGCCTGCCGTTATACTGTTTCCCATGCAGGCCACTCTGATCTTGTCTGTGCCGTTTGTTGTTGCTGAAAAAGCCGCCAACAGGCTTATACAGCTGTAAATAATTGTTTTTTTCATGATACTTTTTTTATTAATTATTAATCTGAGTTTTTAGTAGAGACGTTGCGCGCAACGTCTCTACTTGCCGCGCTTTGCGAAGTAGAGACGTATTGCAATACGTCTCTACACTTAACTCTTAGTTCTTAGTTTTTTATAATGCGTTTGCATACGATTTGTTTGTCTGTTTTGATATTTGCAAAATAAACGCCCCGGGGAAGCGCTCCCGCATCAATTCGTTTTTCCGATCCGGCATAGACTTTATTGCCGGAGGAATTAAAAACCGTGACTTTATCGATGGTCGTCGGGCAGTCGATGAGGAAGGTGTTGCCGGCCGGATTCGGGTATATGTTAATATCGGGTAAATATTCTGCGGCAAGCGATTGAATGACCGAAACGGATTCTTCGGGCTGCAGGAATTGTTTTACCATCAATTGGGGTTCTGCGCCTTTCAGGAGGGCGGCGTCGAATGTGATTTGGATTTTTTTGGTTTCGCCCGGCAGGATCAACAGATAATTGTCCGGCAAGAAAATGGGAAGTATCCGTTCGCCGGTAATGGCGTTGACCACACGCAGGCGGACGCCATAGGCCAAAGCGGGTGAATTTTCCGCATTGGTGATGGAAGCGTCCAGGAGGTATTGGCCGTTTTCGGTTTTCCCGTCAACGGCTATCGAGAGATTGGCTCGGGGAATGGATTTCAATTGCGTGTAGTCGTATTCCGTTTTGCCTTTCAAATACCAGTTTTCGGAAACAAGCTTACCGGAAGCGTCGGTCAGTATCAGTTTCAGGAAATGGACGTCCGGAAGGTTTGCCGTCGATTTACTTAACTGGAAACAGTTTGCGGGCATACCGGCCGGCGCATTCACCTGTTTGGCGGTTGAGGTAATTTCCTTCCCTGTCGAATCATAAATAATCGCCCTGGCTGTCAATCCGTTACAGTCGCCGGGAGTCGTATTAATCACCCGTATGGCATAGTTGCTGCTGTTCCACTGAATATGCAGCGGTTCGCAGGCTCTTTTGGCTCCCCAGTAGGCTCCGGTTGCATCGTAATAGTAATCGTAAGTTTGCCATACGAAGGAGGGATAGGCCGATTGGCTCATCCATATTAGAATGCCTGTGGCGTCGTTCCACATTTTGTCGTTCCAGGCCTCGTACATGCCTTTCATTACTTCGATATTCAGGAGTTGTGATTTTTCGCAAAATTCTTCCAGTCCGGAAGAGGCTCCAAACTGCCGGTCGACCGTATTCCGGTAGGTGTCGGGGCCGGCATTTGCGGCTTCCTTTCCGAAAAAATGTTTGTTCCAGACCGTATTGTTGTCGTTTTTCAACTGCTCGTCGCTCGGCAGGGGCCAATGGTCGTTGGGGGGAATAAATTCTTTTACGCTTTCGAATGTGGGGAAGGTGGCGGTTCCGATTTCCGTCCGCAAGCCGTAACCGTAGGTTGAGCCGTAGGGATAGCCGTCGCCCAGGTTGCTTCCCGATGATTCGAAATGACTTTTGGGCGTTTTGTTTAGCCACCAGCCGCTTCCTGACAGGCCGCCCGAATTGGAGCAGGGTTGGTAATGGCGGTCGTTGTTGTCTTCGGCGGCGATCAAGTCTTTTAAATAATTATTCAGGTCGTCGGCCGGGGTTGTTTCATTCGCCCCGCACCATACGGCGATACAGGGATGGTTTCGCAGGCGCTTGACTTTGTCGAGGGCGTTCGACTTGAAATCTTCCGGTTTGTCGGGTCCTCCGAAATAGGAAAAGTAATGCCAAAAATCGTCCCAAACCATCAGTCCGTATTGGTCGCAGTAATCGTAAAATTCATCGTCGGTGACACAGCCTGTCCACAGCCTGATCATATTGTAGTTCATGTCTTTATGAAGTAAAATCCGGGTTTCGTATTCTTTGCCGCGGCAGCGGAGAAGGTATTCGCTCATGCCCCAGTTGCCGCCTTTTAAGAACAGTTTTTGGCCGTTTATAAAGAGCGTCAGTACGGGGATGTTTTTTGAATTTTCGATAAGCCGGTATTCGTATTTTTTTATTCCGAATGAAACTGTTTTTGCATCCGATTCTTTTCCGTCTTCCGAGCAGGTTAAGCGGCAGGTATATAAATCGGGGTTGCCGTATCCGTTCGGGTACCAGAGTTTCGGATTGTTAATTGCCAGCTGCGGGTATTCGTCTTTATTCAGTTTGACGGCAAGCGTTGTTTGGGCCGGGAGGGCGAGTGTTTTTGAAAACTGTATATTTCCGGGGTTGATTACGCCGTCGAGGATCACTTCTTTCGATTCGGAGGCTGCGTTTTTGATGTGGACGGCAATGGAGATTTCTGCCTGTTGACAGGTGGGCAAGTCTGCTCTTATCCAGGGGTCTTCTATTACGGCGTCGCCGGTAATCATCAGATAGGCATTGCCGGTTATTCCGGCCAGTCGTCCGGGCACGTACGGCATCCAGTCCCAGCCGCCGGCGGCGAGATAGGTGGGGCTTGCCCAGTTGCCGAATACATTGTCGCCCCACCACGATTGTTCGTCCCTGTGTTTTTTCTGGTCGGCGTCGGTAATCAGGACGGCAACTGCATTTTTTCCTGTTTTGTTGATTAAATCCGTCACGTCGTATTTTGTGCGGATCATGTGTCCGCTTACATCTTTGGTGGAAGCGGGCGTTCCGGAAAGTTTTTCTCCGTTGAAGTAATAGTCGGCAAACCGGTTGGCGCCGTCAAAATGCAGCCAAACCCGCCGGCCGTTTTCTTCGGAAGACGGCCAATCAAATTCGGTGCGGTACCAGAAGGGTCGATTGTAAAACGATTCGTCTTCCAGGTAGATATTGTCGCCATAATTGGGGTCGGCTGCGAGGCCGGCTTCTACGTAGGCCGTAAAAACCGTTCCGGGTACGACGCCTTTTACATATCCGGCGTTATCGAATCCCGGCGTCGAAATGTCGAATCCGGTTTTGGGCGTCAAATCGTCTTTCGGCTTGATTTCCCAAATGATAGCTGGATTATCACTGTTTAGGGAATATTTTTGCTGCGCTACGGCCGGTGCAGAAAGCGAAATGGAAAGTAATCCACAAGTAAACGAGTTGACGAGTAAACGAGTAAACGAGTGGCGCGAAGCGCCGCAAGGGGATGCGTCCCTCCCGTTAACTTGTTTACTCGTTAACTTGTTTACTCGCCAACTCGTTAACCCGTTAACTTGTTTACTCGTTAACTCGTTTACTTGTTTACTCGTTAACCCGTTTACTTGTTTACTCGTTAACTTATCACTTGTCACTCTTTTTTGTGCATTTGTTAAACATGATTGTTTCATACGTAAATGAATTATAAATTATGAATTATGAATTATGAATCCCGCGTCAAGCGCTGGATGACGCACTTTTGGGACAGCCCACTCTTTTTTGTGAGTTTCCCGTCCTGTCGACCAAGGGAGCGTAGAGACGTATTGCAATACGTCTCTACTTCGCGACGCAATGTTTGCTGCGCTTCGCGTAACTTTTAGTTTTTAGTTCTCTCTTCTATTCCCCATAGCCGGTTGGGATACGTTCCCATGAATAATTCCAGCGTTCCTCCTTTGAGGATGGCGGCATGATCGATGAAGCACCGGTTATACGGATCGCCGTTCAGCTTGGCCGATTGGATATACATATTCTCCGGCGAATTGTTGTGGGCAATAATCGTAAATGTATTGCCTGTGGCGGGCGTTGTATAAATGATTTTATCAAACACGGGCGAAGTGATTTCATACCTTGTTTCGCCCGGACAGAAGGGGTAGATTCCGGTGGCCGACAGTACGTACCATGCCGACATTTGCCCGGCGTCTTCGTTTCCTACCAGCCCTTCGACGGAATTGAAGTAAGCGCGTTTGCATACGGTTCGCGTCCATTTCTGCGTTAGCCAGGGCGATTGTATGCGGTTGTAGAGATAAGCCGCGTGATGCACCGGTTCGTTGGCATGATTGTAATACTGATTCCAGAGCATATTTTCCGGCGCTTTTTCAAAGAAGCCGTTCAGGAAGGCCAGCGCCGCTTCGCGTCCGCCCATCAACTCCACCAGCCCGTCAACGTCTTGCGGCACAAACCAGCCTTGTTGATAGGGATTGGTTTCGATAGATCCGAATCCTTCCTCCGTCAGCGAATTATCGTCCCATTTTTCCCACTCGCCGTTGTCTTGGCGGGGCCGGAACCATTTGATCGAAGGATCAAAAACATTCCGGTAATAGCCTCCTTTTATCGTAAACCGTTCGGCGTCGGCGGTTTTACCCAGGTCTTTGGCCAACTGCGCCAGGCACCAGTCGGCATAAGCATATTCGAGGGTATTGGAAATACTGTACGGCGGACCGTAAAAACCCTTATCGTCGGGATTGCTAAAGCGTTCGGACGAGTGGACGGCATATCGGTAGGCTTTTTCGATGTCGTAGCCGCGAATACCTTTCAGCCAAGCGTCTGCCAATACCGGCAGGGCAGGATTGCCGATCATACAGCCGCTGTAAGCGTTCAAAAGTTCCCAGCGTTCGTAGTATTCATTTCCGCTTTCTTCGGCAAGCGTAATGAGGGAATTGAGTTCGTCGTTGACCAGTTGGGGATTAATCAGCGTTTGCAGGGGGAATTGCGAGCGAAATACGTCCCATCCGCTGAAAATCGTACGCCGGGTAAAACCCTCTGCCGTATGAATACGTCCGTCGCCGCCGGTGTACCGCCCGTCTACATCCGTATAAATGCGCGGGTCGATCATCGTATGATACAGTGCGGTATAGAAAATGATTTTATCTTCTTCGTTGCGGCTTTCGACCTGAAGTTTCGACAGGGCGCTGTTCCACTGATTTTCGGCGTCCCGGCGGATTTCTTCGAATGTTTTACCGGCAATTTCCTTTTCAAAATTGTTGCGTGCGCCTTCCATATCCACAAAGGAGATGCCGACTTTCAGCGTAAGCTCTTCTTTGGTTTTGGTTTCAAATTCGGTAAAAAAACCGATATGCTTTCCTTCGCATTTCGTCCGGTCGTAGATAATCCGCGCCTGGGCGATCCGCTTTTGGTATTCGTCGCTTTGCACTTCATCGCGCAGGCGTACCTGGCGAGGGGGGATGTCGGCTGTCCAGAATCCGTTTTTTTTCATGGGTTTGCTCAATTCGGCGAAAAAATAGACGGTATAGTCTGCTTTTCCTTCGCCGTTTCCCCATCCGCCGCCTTCCGGCGAGCATTTCATCCATCCTTTGAGATGCGTGTCGTCGACGATTTCGGCGTATTGATACGTTGAGGTTCCTCCTACGCGCCTCGCCAGATCAATCTGGATACGCGACTGGTTGCTTTTGGGGAATGTAAATTTCAACATTCCGCTGTGAGGCGCTGCCGTAGCTTCGACCAGTATATCGTAATCGGTTAATTCTACGGCATAATATCCGCAGGAGGCTTTTTCGGATTCTTTGGCGTAATACGAGCGGTATCCTTTGCGGGAGTTCTCTTTTCCGGCGGCGGTTTTCAGTGTTCCGGTGGCGGGCATAACTAAAAAGTTTCCCAAATCGCCGTACCAGCCTACGCCGCTCATCTGGGTGAAAGCGAAGCCTTCGATGGTTTGATGTTCATAACTGTAGCCGGGGCTGTTGTCGCCGCCGGTAATGGTGTTTGGGCTTACCTGCACCATTCCGTAGGGTGTAGTGGCTCCGGGAAAGGTTTTACCCAAGCCGTGATAAACTCCTGCTGCTCCGATGCTGGTACTTGCTCCGACAAATGGATTGACATATTGCCAGGGTTTTTTTCCCTTTATTTCCTCCGGCCTGGTATGTGAACAGGCCGAAAGCAGGAGTAGGGAAACGAGGATAAGGTTTGTTTTTTTCATTTTTTATTTTTATTATTGGAAGGATCGTATATTGCTACTGCTACTCGCGAATCGGCACAGCCGTAGTATAGAAACCATTTGCCGCGGAAATAGGCCATGCCTTCGACGAAGACGGTGCCTGCCGGATATTGTCCGCTTTTTTCGAACGATTCCTGCGGGATCAAAAAGGGTTTATCTTCTACTTTCAGCAGCCTGTCGGGGTGGTTGGCGTCAAACAGCGCCTGACCGGCGCAATAAGTGCGGGCGGTATAATTGGGATCGCCGCCTTCGCCTTCGCGGTTTTTTCCATTATACAACAAAATGATTCCTTCCTTGGTTCGTATGGCTGGCGGGCCGCATTCCGTCAGTTCGCTGTCGAAATAGCCTTTTCGCGGTTGGTAGAGTACCTTCAATTCCTGCTTGTCGTCCAATAGCGGCGTCCAGTCGGTCAGGTTATCGGAAGTAGCCGCATAAACCGCTTTTTCGCCCCAGTACATCCAGTATTTGCCTCCGATTGGGACAATGGTTTGTTTGCCGTTCTTTATTTCGGTAACGATGGAAGCTGATTTTGAAAAGTACTCGTTAAAACGCCCGCCGTATGCCCGGGCAAAAGCCGGTCCCTGTTTTGTCCATGTTTTCAGGTCGGTAGAAGTAGCAACCGCCAGTCGGGGCGTCTGCCGGTTCCATTGCGTGTACAGCATCACATACTGCCCATCTTCCGACAGGGCGATGCGGGGATCTTCGCAGCCGCCCGGATATTCCATTTCCTTTTGCGAATCGTTGTCGGGGAAGAGTACCGGCGTCGAAAGCCTTGTAAAGTGCAAGCCGTCTTTCGACGAAGCGTAGCCCAGGCGGGAAGTCCGTTGCCCGATGCCTTGGCCCGACCGGTCTTCCGCCCGGTAAAGGATGATAATCTCATCATTCAGCACAGCGGCGGCGGGATTGAATGTGTCACCGGCTTCCCATGCGAGCGAATCGTTCGACAGCGGGTCTAAAAACAGCGTTGCTGTATCGGGGAGGATAACCGGGTTCGCCACGGTTGAACGGACAAAAGGCCCCATTGGAAAAACCGGCGTGCCGGCTGTGTCTTTTTCTCCACAGGAGAAGAAAAGGAGGGCGGTAGGCAGTAAACCTGAAATAATCTTTTTGCTCATAATTTTCTATTGTTTTATTGTAATTATAATGCTATTTTAATTGGATATGTCGAACTGTAATTGGCATAAATCGCATCGCTGCTTTCGTCGTATGTAATAAGGCAGAGGCGGATATAAATTATGTTTCCGTTTCCCGATATGATATTTGCTTTTTCTTTTAATAATTTTCTGTTTGTGTCGTCCGACAAATCCAGCGCGACGTCATGCAGCCGGTTCAAAGCGTCCGGCTCATCCGGAAATCCGGTCGAAATTTGCCCTGAAAAATTAACCGTTTGCCTGTCGATGTAAGGCGAGGCGTGCCAGAGCAGGAGATATTGCGACAGGTGAAGCCGTTCATACGACCGGTTTTTGCTTCTTTCGATCGTAAAACCGGCGGTGATGAGATTTCCGTCTGCTTGCAGGCTTTTAACCTTGATTCGGGCGTAGGGTATCACTTCAATGTCTTTCTTTGTTTGTCCCTGAATATTCAACTCTACCGTATCAATCGGGAAAAAATTCCGCTGTTCCAATACTAAGCGTACAGGCCCGTTAAACAAATGGGTGTTTTTATACGACCCGTCTGCCTGGGCGTAAAAATGCTGTTCGATAGCGTTTTCTCTGTCCGCCTCGTAAAACCGCAGGCGAAGTCCTCCCTCGGAAGGGAGCGGCTGCGGCACAGGATCGCCGGTTTCCGCGTCTACGATTTGTCCGTACAATCCGCCGGTGGGCGGTTCGTAGTTGTCGATTTCACAAGCAGTGAACAAGTAGACGAGTAAACAAGTAAACGAGTAAACGAGTTGATGAGCTGACGAGAGGGAGGCGCCTACTTGCAGCGCTTCGCGCCTCTCGTTAACTTGTTTACTCGTTAACTTGTTAACTCTTGGATAAATAAATAATTTCATACGCTAATATCCGGGATTTTGAATTAATTTTTTGTTCGAATTTATTTCTTCGGGCTTCAATTTCAGGTAATAATGTCGTTGAAGGAAAATCTTATTGGGTTTTTGCACTTCCGAAGCGCCGGAGGCTTTCGTGAAAACGTATTTTCCGTTTTCGTAAACAATCCAGGGGAAAAGCGCTGTCGGCGGCAAGGGGGATAATATGCCCGCACGGGGATCGCTGCCCGGAGCGGCTATTCGCCACCGGCGCAAATCCCAAAACCGGTGACCTTCAAATGCTAATTCTATCCTCCGTTCGTTCCGGATACGTTCCATCGTGATTTCGTCGGTCGTTAATACGCGGATTCCGGCGCGTTGCCTCACCCGGTTCAGCGCTTCCGCGGCTTCTTTTTTGTTTCCTAATTCCATTTGGGCTTCCGCTTTATTCAAATACATTTCTGCCAGACGAAACAGCGGCCAGGGCTGGTCGGATTTGTTTTCGGAAAAATCTTTCCGGCTTTCGTCATAGAATTTTTTCTGGTAAAAGCCGGTATTGGTAGGATCGGATGTGAGTATAATGCCGTCTTTTCCGCTTAGCGTAATCGAATCTTTCCGGCCTTGTAATACCGTTTTTTCCATTAAATTGGAAGCGGCTTTATAACTTCGGGTTGCTTCGGTGTACATGCCTCGACGTATTTCCACTGTTCCGTCCTTGAATTTCGACATGGGTAAATAGACCGATGCAAACAGGCGCGGATCTTTTCCGGCAAATAAATCCAGGGGATGATCGTACTGTATGGGCGTTGCCTCTTTTTCAACGGGGAGTTTGCCGGGGGCGCCGTCGATGTATTCGTAAGCTTCGACAAATTCGAGTGCAGGGGTTAATCCGCAGCCGTATCCGCTCGTAAAACTGTAAGGCGTCGTCATGTGATCGAAACTGTGTCCCGATTCAGGCAGCCGGTATTCTTTGGTCCATATATATTCTTCATTATTTTTGTCTAAAAACAGGCGGTTGTAATTTTCCGCTTTATCCGGATATTGATTGTAGAGATGATAGGTTCCGGATTGGATAACCGAATCGGCGGCTGTTGCCGCAGCTTCCCAATATTTTTCGGGGGGAGCATCGATTCCTGCCAGACCGTTTAATTCCGTTTTTCCATACTTTGCAATGGATGCGGCATAGAGCATTGCTCTCGATTTCAAGGCATAAGCTGCATAGCGCGAAACCCTGCTCCGATTGTCGGCAGAGCGCTTTTGCGGCAGAATCAAGGCAATAGTATCCATTTCGGCAGCAATGAAGTCCCATATTTCCTGTTCTTTGCTTCGGGGAATTTCCAGCGCTTCCGTATTTTCCGTCTGGTATTCCTGTACCTCCCTGATGAGTGGAACGCCGCCGAATCGCTTGACTAAAAGGAAATAATGGTAAGCGCGGATGAAGCGTATTTCTGCCTTGATCTGTTCTTTCTGTGCATGGTCTGAAAGATCTGTTTTCCGGATGATTTCGTTGCAGTTCCGGATTTGGTCGTAAGGCCAGATGTAAAACCAGGTATCTCCGAAAATGACCTGCATTTTTCCTCCTGTTCCAAATTCTCCTTGTTGCCACGAAGGCCAGGTTTCGTCGGAGGCGGAACTTAAATTCAAGAGTGAATATACCCAAAAGCCTTCAAAATAGGAGAAATCTTCGTGATTGATTCGTGCGTAAGCGTCGGCCAGGATAGCATTGACGGTTTCTTCGTCGTTCCAGGCTTCCGCGTTGTCGATAAAGGCGGCCGGCTCGACGTCGAAAAAATCATCGCAGCTTGTGAGGAGTAGATAGGTTGACGAGTAAACGAGTAAACAAGTAAACGAGTTGACGAGTAAACGAGTGACGGGTGACAAGTGACGAGTGACGGGTGACGGGTGACGGGTGACAAGTGACAAGCGACGAGTGACGGATGAGAAAGATGGATGTTTCATATAGTATTAAAATTCAACAGTGATTCCAAAACCGACGGACTTCATTTGCGGATAATAGATGCCGTAGCCGGTTTCTCCTTCCGGATCGACGTATTTTAGCTCTTTCCGACTGAATGTCAATAAATTATATGCGTTTACGGAAAAGCGCAATTTCTGTATTCCTGCTTTGGCAGTGATTGCGTGCGGTAAAGTGTATCCGCAGTCGATCGTTTTCAGGCGCAGATATGCGGTGTTTTTACTCCAGAATGTGGAGGGCGCTTGATTGCCGGCGTAACTTTCTACTCTGATCGGGGGAAAATATCCCGGTATCCATGCGCTGTTCGGATCGTTCACATCGGCGCGGCGCCAGCGGTCGCTATACATGGCATAGCCGTTTCCGATTCCTCCCTGTGCAAATGCATCTCTGTAATTAAGCGTATAGGTGTAGTTGGCCGCCCCCTGGAAGAAAAGCGTTATGTCGATATTTTTCCATACGGAAGAGAGTGTAAGCCCGAAAAATATTTCTGGGCGGTCGTTCCTGCCGATGGGGACTAAATCCAAATCATTGATTAATCCGTCGTTATTGACGTCTTTGTATTTAATATCGCCGGGCAGGAGGGTTGTATTTCCTTGTCCGTCCTGAATGGAAGCTTGCAGGATTTCTTCATAATTTTGAAATTGCCCCAGTGCTTCGTATCCCCAGGTGATATTGTCCCAGCGATACGGATTTTTAGCTGTGCGGCCATTACTTTCCATGTAGCGATTTACCCAGTAGTCGTATTGATTGCCTGCTTCGGGTAATTCCTGGTATTCTCTTTTTTTACGTGTGCAGGAAAAAGCGGCTTTGACGTCGAGTTGCCATTCTTCTATCCTGTGCCTGCTGCCTAATACGAGTTCCATTCCCCGGTCGCTTTCGCTATTTAAGTTTTCGTCCGGCATAACGGCTCCGAAAGAAGTGGGCAATGTTTGGGTTCGAGTAAAGTACATGCCGGTATGGAGCCGGTAAAATCCGTCCCACTCGGCATAAAACTTGCTGTCCCAGAGCGAAGCGTCGATTCCGATATTCGTTATGCTTACCTTTTCCCAGCTAAGGTAAGGATTGGTTAATCCTCTGTCGGAAGCCGCCAGTACCGGATTGTTTTCGCCTTGAACGAAGTAAAGCGGAAATCCGAAGGCGTCGCGCCCCGGATAGTTGTATCCTTCCAGGAAATAGATTTCGCTCAAATCGCCGGCTAAAGGGAATTTTCCGTAAGAGGCTCTTAATTTCAGGTTATCAACGGTTCCGGTATGATTTTTGAAAAATTTTTCTTCCGAAATTCTCCATCCGGCGGAAACAGCCGATGTAAATGTCCACCGGCCGTCGCCGGTAAATTTGCTTACGCCATCTTTCCGGAAACTTATTTCCAGTAAATATTTATTGTTATACATATAATTAAGCCGCGCGGCAAATCCCATATTAGCCGATTGCGTGGAAGCGCCGTCGACGGTTTTGTTTTTTTCCGCAGCATCCAGTTCCGATACGGATGAAAGTTCCAATTCTCCATAGGCGGAGTGTTCTTTGTGTTTGAATCGGCGGACTTCTCCCAGTATTAATCCGGCGATTGTATGCCGGTCGAACTGGTTCCGGTACGAAATGGAATATTGTTGGTTAACGAGGTCGTTCTGTTGCATTTTTTCCAGTTTGGCAGTCGTTTGAGTTACCGGCACAGGGGCGTAAGTGTTTTCGGCGGGGTACCAGGTGTATTCGGAAAACGCCTTTTTAAAAATATCTTGGTTGTCTGTTTGTTTGTCGTAAGCCAGCAATGCTTTCAGGGATAATCCCTTGATGAATGGCATATCGTAATTCAAAACCAATTGCCCGTTCAGTTCGTCGTATTGCTTCCTGTCGGCGCCCGCTTTGTCGCGGTCGAGTAATGCCGCCGGGTTTGGCTCGCTTCCCAAATCGTTATAATAAAGCGGATTGTTATTAGCATATACTGTTTTGTATGGCAATGCCATTGCCATGTTTTTGAAAATGCTGTGAGAAAAATTATCATTGCTTCCTCCTCCGGCAACGGTAGCGGGCGCGTCTCTCCGTTCGCGCCGGCCGCCAATTTGAACTTCTGCCGTTAAGCGTTCGGCAATTAGCGTGCTGAAATTGGACCGGAAGTTGTAACGGCGGAAATTATCTTTCGTTTTCAAGATTCCGTCCTGATTCAGGCAGCCGGCGGAAATGAAATATTTTGTGGTTGGGCTTCCACCCGAAATATTCAGATTGTGCTGCTGCATGGGGGCAAAATCTTTTAATACCGCTTCTTGCCAGTCGGTATTTTGTGCCTGGGATATATCGTCCGGAGTGAAAGCGGGCGTCTGTCCCAAGTGCGCCATATTGAGGCGTGCTTCATTATAACTGTTCATGTAATCCCATACATTCATGTATTCCGGATAGCGGGTAATACTCTGGGAAACGGTATTGAAGTTGTACGAGATTTTGGGAGGCGTTTCTTTTCCTTTTTTAGTCGTAATGAGCAATACGCCGTTAGCGCTTTTGCAACCATAAATCGCAGCCGATGCGTCTTTCAAAATAGAAACGGATTCGATTTCGTTGGGGTCGATTTGGGAAAACGGACGTTCTACGCCATCAACAATCGTCAGGATATCGTCGCCATAGCCCCGGATATCAATGATGCTGCCGTCGTATCCCGGTCGTCCGCTTTTTTGTATGCTCCGAAGTCCCGGCAAATTACCGGCTATGGCATTGGACAAATCGGCTTGATGCGATTGTACCAGACGGCTTCCGGTGATGGATGCGATGGAGCCGGTAACATTCAAGCGCTTGTGTGTTCCGTAACCGATGACGACCACCTCTTCGATCCACTTTTCTTTCATTTCGGAAGAGGTTTTTTCGATGTTTTCTTCCGGAAAATCAGTAGCGGTTTTGCCCGGTGAGTTTGCTTCTTTTTCAAGGGCCTGCTTTTTCAGGATGATGTGGTTTTCGATAATAATATACGTGATATGCAAAGGCGAAAGTAGGCGGGAAAGCGCTTTGTCCAGTTTTTCGTTTTTTATTTTCAGCGTTACCTTCTGATTAATGTTTAAATCTTCTTTGGAAAAGACTAAAAAATATCCGGTCTGTTCTTCAATTTCTTTCAGAATTTCGCCAATTGCTGCGTTCTCCCGCTGAATGGTAATCAATGCGTTTGGAGAAAGGAGGTTTTGGGCGAAAACCGTTATCGGTAAAACGACCCAAAGCAGCGTTATTTGCGACATTCGTTTTTTTTTCATGGCAAAGATTATTTACCGGATATAAATAATTTTATTATCCGGACTGAGCCTGTAATTGAATTTGTTGGTCAGGTGAATTACATTGATAATTTTTTCCGGCGGGTCGCTTGCTTTGAATTTGCCGGTATAAGCGACATTCATTGCTTTGGTGTTTTGGATAATGAATTTTACATCGTAATACAATTCCAGCTTTTTAATGATTTCGGAAAAAGGTTCTGCGTCGAAAGCCAGTATTCCGTCTTTCCAGGAAACGCGGTCGGCGGTGTTGGTTTTGGATTTTTTCAGTTGGTTGTTACTTAATACTACCTGTTCGTTTGGCGACAAGATGACTTTTTCTCTGCTGCCGGATTGCGTTATTTCCACCTGTCCTTCGAGCAGAGTGGTTTCAAACATTGTCATTTCCGAATAGTTAAGCACATTGAATTGCGTGCCTGATACATGTACATCGTAACGGCTGGTTTCGACAATAAACGGTTTGTCTTTATTTTTTTCTACATTAAAAAACGCTTCTCCGTCTAAATATACTTTCCGGTATTTGCCGTCGAA
This sequence comes from Dysgonamonadaceae bacterium, assembly GCA_031275735.1. GTDB lineage: Bacteria > Bacteroidota > Bacteroidia > Bacteroidales > Azobacteroidaceae > Azobacteroides. Next base: position 24,899 of record JAISOJ010000108.1, on the reverse strand, counting down.
TGAGTTCGGAATCCGCAGTTTGCTCCGGGAGTTGAGCCAAACGGCGCTGCCGTCGGCCAGTGTGATTTTGACGCGCTGACCGACAGGAACGGTAATTTCGCTGTATGAATTATTATAATTGCGGTCATTATTCTTGTGTTCCAGGTAGCGGAGAGTAAAAAATGTACAGAGAATAGCGATAACGACTGCCGCGGCGTAGCGGTAAAATGATTGAAGGATACGACGCCGGCGCATTTGCCCAATGCCGGCATAAAACCGGCGCATCGCGGCTTCTGCTTCTTCCCGTCCGGCGGTATTTGAGGGCGAGATAGCCATCAGTCCCCGGATGTTTTGTAAGCGGATGAAATCGGCCTTTAATTCCGCGTCTTTTTCGATAGCGGAGAAAAGCGCATATTTTTCACTTTCATTCAGTTCTCCGTAAAAATAACGCTCCAGTAACTTTTGCATTGTTTTTTTCTTTTATGCTGTTATGCTGTAAGAACGATGAAGGTGGCAATTTCCACTAAAAAAGGATGTGTTATTTTTAAGAGCTAGTTTTCCGGGTAGATAAGGGGGTGTTTTCTGGAAATAAACGATACAAATCATTTTATTTTCGGAATTGCCGTTGTTTTTAATATTCCGTTAAAATTTTTATCTTTGTTCGTTTATTGGAACCATTTTTCATTATTTATGCGAATCGAACAAAATTATTCTTTACTGAAATACAACACGTTCAGCCTTGATGTTAAGACCCGTTGGTTTGTGGAATATGCCGACGAAACGGATTTGCAAAACCTTCTCCGCGACGAATATTTCCTTTCCGAACCTTCTCGGCATATCGGGCAAGGAAGTAATTTACTATTTTTGGGCGATTATGATGGCATTATTGTCCATTCGGGAATCCGCGGTGTCGAAATTTTGAAGGAAGACGGCAATCATGCCTGGTTAAAAGCGGGAGCGGCTGAAAATTGGGACAATTTGGTTGCTTATTGTGTGAAAAAAGGTTTGAGCGGCATGGAAAACTTATCGTTAATTCCCGGCGAAGTCGGAGCAAGCGCAATACAGAATATCGGCGCTTATGGCGTAGAAGCATCCGATTTCATTTCAGAAGTCCATGCCTATTTCTTGAAAAGCGGGGAGAAAAAGGTTTTTAGTAACGAAGCTTGCAATTTTTCTTATCGGCACAGTTTTTTCAAGGAACCCGAAAATCGAGGCTTATACTACATTACGCACCTAGTCTATCGTTTGGATAAAAAACCGCGATTTAAATTGGACTATGGAAACATAAGAGATTATTTGTCGGGGAAAGAAATAGACTTGAAAACTATCAGAGAAGCGATTGTTGCGGTTCGCAAATCGAAATTGCCCGATCCCCAAATAATGGGAAATGCCGGTAGTTTCTTTACCAATCCGTATATTTGCCGGGCTCATTACGAAGGGTTGAAGAAACATTATCCTGATATACCTCATTATCAGGTAAATGAGGAAATAGTTAAAATTCCGGCAGCTTGGCTGATCGAGCGATGTGGTTTGAAAGGGAAGACTATCGGCGGGGCGGCTGTTTATGAAAAACAACCTTTAGTGATTATTAATAAGAATCGTGCTACCGGCGACGATATTGCTCGTTTAGCGGAAGAAATCCGGCAGTCGGTGAAGGTCAAATTCTCTATCGAACTAAAACCGGAGGTGAATTATATAGGATGAAACTACGATTTTTAGGCACAGGAACATCGACCGGCAATCCTGAAATCGGTTGCCGATGCGAGGTATGCACTTCGCAAGACAAAAAAGATTGGCGTTTACGTTCATCTGCTTTAATTGAAACGAAAGGAAAGCATATTCTACTTGATTGTGGCCCGGATTTCCGGATGCAGATGTTGGAAACTTTCAGAACGCACCCTATCGAACGCTTGGATGGCGTATTGATTACCCATGAGCATTACGATCATGTAGGAGGCTTGGATGATCTGCGTATTTTCAGTCGGGATGAAGCTGTGGATATTTATGCGGAAAACTATGTAACTAAATTGATTAAGGAACGTATTCCTTATGTATTCAAGAAACATAAATACCCCGGTGTACCGAATCTGAATTTGCACGCAATTGAGAATAAACCTTTTTTTGTGGCGGGAATAGAAGTCGTACCCATTCGATTGATGCACGGCTGTTTACCGGTTTTTGGGTATCGGATAGGAAAATTAGCTTACCTTACTGATTTGAAAACCATTCCGGAGAAGGAATACGCTAAATTAGAGAATTTGAATGTTTTAGTTATTAATGCGCTTCGGAAAGAAGCGCATCTTTCGCACGAAACGATCGACGATGCATTGGCAAACATTGAAAGAATCCGTCCTCAAAAAGCTTTCTTTATTCATATGAATCACAATTTCGGCTTGCATGAAGCGATGCAAAAAACTTTACCGGAAAATGTATTTATCGCTTACGACCAACTGGAGATTTATGTATAAGTTTGAAAAAATTTCGGTCCCGCCTGTATTCTCTGTCGGAATTAATTTTTATCGTTCAGCTTTTTATTTGCCTTTGGGTTACGACTGCAACGCAATGATGCAAAATTGGTTTTGTAGAGTGTGGTTTTACCTCCAGCGCTCATATTAATCTTTTTCGTAATCTTATCAACAATCAACGGAAGGAAATATAGAAGAAAAGCATAGAGATAAAAATAAATTTGTATATTTGCAGTTTTAATAAAAAACAAATAAATAAATCCTTTATATTAATATGAAATTCGTAGTATCCAGTAGTTTGTTATTAAGCCACTTGCAAACAGTTGGCAGGGTTATAGCCTCTAAAAATGCTATTCCTATTTTAGATTGTTTTTTGTTTGAACTTGAAGAAAACCGGTTGACCATTACAGGCGCCGATAGCGAAACCCGAATGGTTACATCCATTGAAGTGACAGAAGGAGAGGGAAATGGAATTTTTGCTATACCATCCAAAAATTTATTGGATTCGTTGAAAGAACTTCCTGAGCAACCAATCAGTTTTGAAATTAGCGATGTGAACCTTGATGTGGTTATCCATTATGAAAATGGGCGTTATAATTTTGTTGCTCAAAAAGGGGATGAATATCCACAATCCAAGCCATTGAGCGATGAGGCTTTCAAATTACGTATTTCTGCCGCCGATCTATTAACGGGAATCAATTGCACGCTCTATGCCACCGGCGAAGATGATTTGCGTCCGGTCGTAAACGGTATTTTCTTCGATATCAAGGAAGAAAATCTTACCTTTGTTGCTTCCGACGGACACAAATTAGTGCGTTTCATCAATTTGGACGTGAATGGAAACAACACAGCGTCTTTTATTCTTCCTAAAAAGCCGGCTAACTTATTGAAAACCATTCTTCCCCGTGAAGAAGGGGAGGCTGTTATCAGTTTTGATTCTAATAACGCTTACATTACTATCGGACATTTCCATGTGGTATGTCGTTTGATTGAAGGTACTTATCCCAATTATAACGCCGTTATTCCAAAGGAAAACCCTTATCGCCTTACCATCGACCGGGTACAATTTTTAAATGCTTTAAAACGGGTTACGGTTTTCTCCAATTCGGCAAGTAGTTTGATTAAATTAACGATTTCTACTAATAGTATTTTCATTTCCGCTCAAGACATTGATTATGCTACGTATGCAGAAGAAACTGTTGCATGCGTTTACGAAGGCGATTTGATGAATATTGGGTTCAAAGGTCTTTATCTAATTGAAATATTGAACAGTATCTCTTCGGAAGAAGTCGTGCTCGAATTAGCAGATCCTTCTCGTCCCGGTTTGATCTTACCTGTGGAAAATGCAGAAGGAGAAGATTTGTTGACATTGCTGATGCCGGTGATGTTAAACGATTAATTTAAAAAACGTGAAATTACATTTGAAAAATCCCCTTGTCTTTTTCGATTTGGAAACGACAGGGATGAATATTGTTTCCGACCGGATTGTTGAAATTTCATACTTGAAAGTGATGCCCAATGGCGACGAAGATTCTAAAACCCGTCGTATCAATCCGGAAATGCCTATTCCTCCCGAAGCAACTGCTATTCATGGTATTAAAGACGAGGATGTGAGAGATGCTCCTACATTTAAATCAATTGCAAAATCTTTAGCCTCACAAATAGAAGGCTGTGATTTGGCGGGTTACAATTCGAACCGTTTTGATATTCCTTTATTGGCCGAAGAATTTTTACGCGCCGAAGTAGATATTGATTTGATGAGACATAAATTTGTAGATGTTCAGACGATATTTCATAAGAAAGAGCGGCGGACTTTGTCTGCTGCTTACAAATTTTATTGTAATAAAGATTTGGACAATGCTCACACAGCAGAAGCCGATACGAAAGCGACTTACGAAATACTTCAATCGCAGTTAGATCGTTATTCCGATTTAGAAAATGACGTTGCTTTCCTTTCCGAATTTTCTTCTTTTGGTAATAATGTCGATTATGCCGGCCGCGTGGTTTATAACGACAAAAAACAGGAGGTAATTAATTTCGGCAAATACAAGGGACGATTAGTTGAAGAAGTATTTCGTGAGGATCCCGGTTACTATGGTTGGATTATCCAAGGCGATTTTCCGCTCTATACCAAGAAAGTTTTTTCTAGTATTCGATTGAGGTCCTTTAATAAATAAAGGACTTGATCGAATATCATGAGGATTATTTTTTCTTTATTGTAAATAAAAATTCTAAACCTCCTTGTGACCGGTTTTTGGCGAGTATTATCCCTTTATGGAAATTGACTGCTTCTTTTACGATGGAAAGCCCCAGTCCGGAGCCTCCTTTATCTCTTGTTCGTCCTTCGGTTATTCGGTAAAACCGCTCAAAAATATGATCAAGGTATTTTTCTTCAATTCCCTTGCCGTTGTCCGAAAAAGAAAAATAGTAATATTCATCGTCTTCCATGTAATTGTGGATGGTAATTGTAATATTTTCTCCTGCATATTTAAGAGCGTTAGTGTAAAGATTGAAAAAAATAGAATACAACAAGGTATGGTTGCCTATGACAATTACGTTTTCTGACACAAGCAAATTAACGGTACAATTGTGCTTGAGGATATCTTCTTTTGTATCTACTTCGATCATTTCTTTCAGCATTTCACGAATATTAACCGGTTCGATAGAAAAATACTGGGGAGCGTCGTTTGTTTTTGTTAAGAGGATAACATCTTGAATTATTTGCGAAAGACGTATGATTTGTTTATATGCCCGTTCGACGTATTCTTTCTTTTTTTCGGGCGACATATTTTCTCTTTCTTTCAAAGTTTCGAGGTATCCACGCACGCTTGTTACCGGGGTACGGAGTTCGTGCGCAATATTATTTGTCATTTCAGCACGATCGATATGGTTTTTTTCCGTCTCGGAAATATCACGGATGATGATTTCAAAACTTTTATCGTCAAAAATGATGGCACGCACAAAAAAATGGCATCCATTGGCATGAAGTTTATGAGCAAATACATTTCTATTTCCCTGATTTTTAAGAAATTGTAAAATCTCATTAAAAATGGGGTTTTGAAACAATGTTTTTACATTGATAGTGGGTTCATTCAATATGATGTTTAAATATTGAATAAAATGAGAGTTTGTATAGATATTTTCAAAAAAAGGAGTAAAAAATGAAATTCCTTCTTCAGAAAAATGAAAATGTTCCAACAATTTTTCCCGTTCGAGTAAAGCGTCTTTTTCTTTTCTTTCCAATTGTTCGAATACATTAACGATTTCGGTCTGGATTTCACGTAATTCACCATCAGGAAGAGAAATCATGTTTGGAAAAGGTTTATTATTCCTGAATGATAATACAAAATTCTTCAATTTATAAATGGATTTCCTAAATAGAAAATAAATACTTAGATGAAAGAAGAAAACAAAAACGAATAAAAATAAAATAAATAGGAAAAAAACCGTATCCGGTTTAAGCGAATTTTCTATTTCTTTGGAAAAAGGTAGAGCCGTGCGAATGATATAACCATTTTTGTAAATAGCATAGAACATATATTTGCTATTTGTTAAGGTAGAATTCCTGACACTCCATCCATCCCCTTTAATAGAAGCTTTTATGATTTCAACTTTTTTTTTCTGATTTTCAACTTTTTTTTTGTCGCCAAGAACATTATCATAGAGAATATTTCCTTCTTCGTCCATTATAGTAAAATGCATATTGTCGGGGAGAAAAAAAAGCAAAGAATCCAAAATGTTTAATTTTTCCTTTTGTAATTGATTTTTAATTATGTACTCATCTATAATCGTAGTATATATTTCTTGGTTGGATTTAAGCCTTTCCATTTTAAGCATTTTTTCTCTGTTCAGGATAAATGAAATTTCGAGAAAAGCAAAAAGGATAAAGATGGCAAACAGATAGAAAAATGCCCATTGCCTGTATTTATAAGATTTCCAATTTTTGAATAAATTACGTTTCATTTGTATAAACGCGAGCTGTGTCGTTAAAAGAATATCCGTAACCGGAACGGTTAACAATATATATACTGTATTCGTTCAATTTTTTCCTTAACCGGGCGACATGTACATCTACTGTTCTTTCTAATACATAACTTTCATCTTTCCATACATTTTGAAGGATTTCTTCTCGCGTAAAAATGCGTTGAGGATGTTGCATCAGCAGGCTAAGAATTTCAAATTCTTTTTTAGTCAAGATGATATTTTTATTTTCCAATTCAAGGTGCTTAGATACCAAATTCAATTTCATATTTCCGATTATTATTTCCTCCTGTTGTAAAGTAAGAATCGGCGCTAATTCCGGTCCTCTACGAAGGATAGCTTTCACGCGGGCGATTACTTCTTTTATAGAAAACGGTTTGGAGATATAATCGTCCGCTCCTACGGAAAATCCGGTCAACATATCATTTTCGCTACCTTTCGCCGTTAAAAAAATAATCGGCGTCTGAATATTATCTTTCCGCATCTTTTCTGCTACGCGAAATCCGGAAATTCCATCCATCATTATATCCAATAGCACTAATTTGTGTTCTGAAGAAATTTTTTCCAGCGCTTCTTCTCCGGAAGAGGCGGTATCTATCTGGAAACCTTCATTTTCCAAATTAAATTGAAGTATTTCACGAATATCCTCTTCATCGTCAACAATTAATAATTTAGCAGATTCCATATAAAAAATTTGTTTAAATATTATTTTTTTTTCGACAATTGATGCCTGATATCTGTTCCTTCGATCATATAGATAGAAGCTTCTGCTATATTCGTGGCAATATCTCCAATTTGTTCAATGATATATGCAATATTGTTAATATTGACTGTATTGAGTAATTCCTGTTCATTCAACGACAAATCTTGGAACAATAAGATAATATTTTCGGATAAATCGTTAAACATATCGTCTATCAGATCATCTTCTTCTATAATTTTGTAGGCAATTTCGCTATCTTCATAGCAAAAAGAAAAAATAGCATCGCTAATCATTTTTTTTACATGAGCCAGCATTTTTTCCAAAGTTACTTGAAAATAATTAAATTCAGGCAAATTTGTATTGATTTTTTTTATCGGATGGAAAATCATATCAACCAACAGATCTCCCACCGCTTCTAAAAAATTGGTAATATCCTGATAGGTAATTAATTTTCGTAGCTCAGTAGCTTTGGGTGCATACAAAATCAGCGTGACTACATCTACTCTTATTCCATTTTCAAGTAAATCGATATCGGCTTCGATCTGATTTACTTTTTCATAAAGATCATCTTGTCGATTTTTTCGGAGAATTTCTTCTGCAAGAGTAAGTTGTTGTAACACTTTTTCACAAAGAGCCTGAAACTTTTTGTCTAAACTGTCGATTTGCCTTGATTTGATGTTTGAATTCATAAATTTATGTATTAGCAAATAAAAAGCAGTGAAACTTATTATTCTATTTGTTCTGTTATATATCTTTCGGTCCGCTTATCTTTGGGAGCTACAAACATAACATTGGAAATATCATATTCCACCAATTCCCCTTTTTCCAGATACATAGCATAATCGGAAATCCGCGAAGCTTGGGAAAGATTATGAGCCACAACAATAATCGTATGATTATCTTTTAAACGATACATTAATTCTTCTATCCGATTGGTACAGATTGGATCAATTGATGAAGTAGGATCGTCCATCAGTAAAAATTCCGGTTGGAGAGCAAGCGTGCGGGCGATACATAACCGTTGCTGTTGCCCTACAGTAAGTGATAAAGCGCTTTTATTCAAACTATTTTTTACTTCGTCCCAAAGCGCGACATCTTGTAAACTTTTTTCTACAATTTCATCTTTTTCTGCTTTTGAAAGGTATATTTTATTTAACTTATAGCCCGACAGTACATTTTGGTAAATATTCATAGCTGGAAAAGGATTCGGCATTTGAAATACCATACCTATTCTTCTTCTTACTTCAATAGGTTTCATCTCCATGATATTTTTTCCGTCTAATGAAATTTCACCACTCAGTTTAATATTTGGATACAGTTCATGCATTCGGTTAATAGAACGCAGTAAAGTGCTTTTGCCTGCACCGGATGCTCCTATAACAGAAGTAATTGCACAAGGTTTTATAGAAACCGATACATTTTTTATAGCATATATTCCCGGCGAAAATGATACGCTTACATTTTTTAATTCGAGTAAATGTTTTTTATTCATGAGGTAATGTAATTTTCCATTTCCAGGCAATGTGTTTAGCTATTATATTCAAAACAATAATAAATATAAATAAAAATAAAGAAGTTGACCAAACCATATCCGCCATGCAGGGATTATTGGAAAAATTCCAAATCAGTAACGTTATCGAACTTGTCGGTTTGGTTATATCCCAGTTAACCATAGAACATCCCAAAGTTGTTACAATCAATGGAGCAGTTACCCCTAATATCCGCGATACAGAGATTAATAATCCGGTCAGCAGATTACCTTTAGCAGTGGGTATGATAACTCTTAATATAACGCTCGTATAAGAAGCGCCCAAAGCTAATCCGCTTTCTTTCAAATAAGTAGGCAATGATTTCAATGTTTCGTCTGTTGCGCGGATAATCATTGGCAACATAAGAACAGATAAAGCAACACTTCCCGCCCACGCAGAAAAACTATGAAAGGATTTAACAATAAATACATAAACCGTTATTCCGATTATAATAGAAGGCATTCCATAAAATATAGCGCTTATATATTGGATAAATATAGAAAACTTTTGTTTTCGATTTTCGTGTATATAAACACCTATAAAAAAACCTAAAGGGACAGTTAAAATAATAGTTATCAAAAGAATATATAAACTGCCGCAAATGCCATTTAAAATACCTCCTGGAATAATTTCACCGCTCAAATTAGCTAAGATGGCCTCGGTAGCGCTAGGGGAGGTTTGAGTGTAAAAATTCGGGTTAACATGTATCAAGCCCTTTTTTAATAGTGTCCAGATAATTGATAAAAAAGGAATTAAAGCGATGAAAGAAAACAAATAAACTATTACGTGAAAAAATTTGTCGATGTAAATCCGAAATTTTTGATATGAGATCATAGTACAACCCTCCTTATCATATATCTTGCCATTAAATTAATGACAGCTGTTATTATGAATAAAAGTAATGCAATGGCAAATAAAGCACTGAATTTTAGATCGCTGATAGTTTCAAACTGATTGAGAATAACGCTGGCAAGCGTGTTGCCTGTATCCGTAATCTTGGAGGGAATATAGTTTATATTTCCGATAATCATCGTTACGGCGATTGTTTCACCCATTACCTTTCCTAATGCAAAAACATGGGCGGCAATGAGGCATTTTTTGATATAAGGGATACTTATATTTCGTATCACTTCAAATCGGGTTGCACCCAAGCTGTAAGCGCTCTCTTTGAGTTTCATAGGAACTAATGCAAAAAACGTAGTACTTATGGAAGTAGAGTAGGGTATTATCATCAGTGATAAGAGGATAGCTGCGGAAAAAATTCCATAGCCATGATGACCGATATTCAAAGAAATTAAAAGTGGACGCAAAGAATAATAACCCCATATGCCGAGAATGATGGGAGGAATTCCGGCTAATATATTGAGAAAAGAATTTATCCAAAAAGCAATTTTTTTACCTACAAACAATTCTCCAATGAGAAAGGAAAGAGAAACGGAAAAAGGAATGCTAATTATTAATGCCAACAAAGAAGTGAGTATTGTTCCGGTAATAAAAGATAAAGCGCCGTATTGTTCTTGCCCTTCTATCTGATTCCATTCCGTCGAGCTGATGAACTGGAAAAAGCCGAAATGTTTAAATGCCGGTATTGATTGCGAAATCAAAGCGTATAGTATCCCCGCCATTAGTAATAGTAATACCACAGCTGAACAAAACAACATTATTTTCAACACTTTATCCTTCATTATTACGTTTTTCTATTTATGAATGATAAAAACGGCATCAATCTAATTTTTCATTCTCCGTTTTTTAATTCATCTTCCCATACCATTGAGTCTATTAGCTTTTGCGCTTTTGCGACCACGGTAGCCGGTAAAGGAAGATAAGTTAATCTGCTTGTTATTTTTTGAGTTTCGGGATTTATCACGTAAATCAAAAATGATTTTAAACTTTTGTATTTCTCAACGCTTCGATGGTTATAGGCTTGGTTTTTATAGGCTAAAATCCAGGAAAGACAAGGGATAGGGTAGGTATTTTCTTTTTTAGGATCAGTAAAAAGAATACGCATATCGTCCGGAAATTCTATTTCTGTTACATAATAATAAAGGGTTTGTTTGTTTGCTTTGATATAATTACCGGATGAATTTTGTATAGCTGCTATCGGTAAATTCAATAGAGATGCATGTTCCATGCCTATATAACCGATAGAGCCTTCTAAATCTTTAATACTATGGACCATAGCCGAATTTCCTTTTACTGCAATTCCTGTCTGAAGTTTTATAGATTTTCTTACGCCTATATCTCTTTTCCATTCCAGGCACGATTCTGATAAGTATCTGGAAAGTAAGTAAGTAGTTCCGCTTTCATCTGCTCGAAACACAGGATTTATACGGAGATGTGTTAATTTTGATTCGGGATTAACAGCCACAAGCAAAGAATCATCCCAATACTTGATTCTTCCTAAATAGATACCGGCAATAAGTTCGGGATTTAAATTCAGTTCTTGTATACCCGGAACATTATAAGCTAATACGACAGCGCCTAAAGCACTTGGTATATGAAGAATTTCTGATTGACAATCAGCCATTTCTTCTTCAGTAAGAAGCATATCGGTAACTACAAAATCGACTACTTTATCTCGAAAAGCACGGATTCCCCCGCTCGTATTTGTTTTATTGTAAGAAACTTTATTCCCTGTTTCATATTCATAATTTGAAATAATGATATCATAGAAAGTCTGGGGAAAAGTAACTCCTACTCCTAATAAATCTACTTTGTATGTTTCCGGATTCCGATTGTTTCCGCATCCATACGATAACATAACAAAAAAGTAGATTGGAAGAGTTTTTTTCATATTTATTGTACTAAATTAATATCTCAATAGGCTCTAAAGTTTCCAAATTGCAAATATAAGTCTGAATTTTGATTAATAAATACTTTTTTTGTTAAGATTTTGCTACGAAATAGAAGAGATGTACTGAAAAATGAATTTTGAAGTTCCTTCAATTCCTAAAACAGAGGAATTAATGCATAAATCATAAGAAATAGACATACCCCAGGTTTTATTGCTATAATAATTGTAATATTCTGCCCTTTTTTTATCGGTTTGCTCAATTAGGTTTTTAGCTTCTTTTTCCACAATTTTTTTTTCAATCATAATCCGATGGATGCGATCATCCAAATTGGCGTGGATAAAAATGCTAAACAGGGACGGATGATTTCGTAAAATATAATCCGCACAACGTCCTACAAAGATGCAAGAATCTTTTTCAGCTAATTTTTTTATCACATCGCTTTGTATCTGAAACAATGTTTCGTTACATAAGTAATTGCCTGCATTATCATTTATAAATCCGGAGTGATGAGCCAAAAGGTTAGTGAAAAAACTATAACTGCTTTTTTCGTCGAATTTTTCAAAAAATTCCTTACCTAAGCCGCTTTCGCGCGAGGCCAGGAGAATTAATTCTTTGTCATAACAAGGAATTCCTAATTTTTGGGATAAAAGCTCGCCAATTTGTTTTCCTCCGCTACCTAATTGGCGACCAATTGTGATTACATAATTCTTTTTCATACCATATTGTTTTCCGGTTTACCAAATTCTTTTTTTCGCATATTTTTTAATTCCATTTGTAATAAAACAATTGCCAATATCACCGACAAAAAATCAGAAATAGATATACTTGCCCAAACGCCGGTTATCCCCCAATAGTTGGGAAGAATAAGAAGTATGGGTATCAGAAACAATACTTGACGGGTCGTTGACAAAATAATGGATTTGTTGGGTTTACCAATACTTTGGAAAAATGCGGAACTTACCATTTGAAACCCAATCAAAGGATAACATGCGAATATCCAATGCAATCCCGGTATAGCCAAATCGATCAATTCACGTTCATCGGTAAACAGAAGAGCGACTGCATATGGAAATAATTCCACAATGATTGTGCCGATAACCATAATAATAGAAGCATAGAAAATAGATTTTTTGAGGACAGAAAGTACCCTCGGATAAAATCCGGCTCCATAATTGTATCCGGCAATCGGTTGCATTCCTTGATTCAGTCCCATCACAATCATGATAAAAAGAAAGGCAACCCGATTGACAATTCCGTAAGCGCCCACTGCCATATCGCCTCCGTGTATAAGTAATTGCCTATTGATCAATATAACAATCAAGCAAGCCGCCGCATTCATCAAAAAAGGAGCTATTCCTATAGATAAAGAATCAATTACGATTCGTTTTTTCAGTTTGTAAATTCCTTTTTTCCAATGGATAAAAAACTTCTTATCGTTGAATAAATGCAGTTGCCAGCCAAGAACGAGTATTTGAGCAATGATCGTTGCAAAAGCGGATCCACGAATGCCCCAATGAAATACAAAAATAAACAATGGATTCAATACCAAGTTAATAAGTACTGTATAAATAGTTGCCATCATGGCTTTCTGCGGACTTCCGGCTGAACGCAACAATGCATTTAATCCAAAATACATGTGAGTAATCACGTTTCCGACTAAAATAATTACCATGAAATCGTGGGCATATGGATAAGTTTCGAGGCTTGCACCGAAAAAGTGAAGGATAGGATTTAAGAAAAGTAGGACAGTAATTGAAAATCCTATTCCCATGATAAGATTCAGCACAAATACATTTCCTAAAATGTGATTAGCCGTTTCGTAGTCTTTTTGTCCCATCCGGATCGACAAGAGAGTAGAAGCTCCAATGCCGACCAGCGTACCGAAAGCAGCGCCCAAGTTCATTAAAGGGAAAGTAATTGCTAAACCCGATAAGGCCAGATGACCTACGCCATGACCAATAAATATACTATCGGTGATATTATATAAGGACGCCGCCGTCATGGCAATAATTGCCGGAATGGCATATTCTCTCAGAAGTTTGCCTATTTTTTCTACCCCCAAACTGAGCGGCGCATTTTTTTCATTCATATTTTTTGCCTTTTAAACTGACAAGCAAATATACATGAAAAGTTTGAGATTTACAAATACGTAAGATTTATGCGCCTTACAGCGTTGTTAACTTTCAAATTGTTGTAGCGTTTGCCGAATGATTGCAATACATTCGCACAACTGTTTTTCAGTGATAACCAGAGGCGGAGCAAACCGGATAATGTTCGTGTGAGTAGGCTTTGCCAGTAATCCGTTTTCACTAAGCGATATACAGATATCCCATGCCAAATCTTTACAATCTTCATTATTGATTACCAAAGCATTTAATAAACCTTTTCCACGAACAAAAGAAGCAATTTTCGAATTTAGGCAATATTCTTGTATTTCTTTTCTGAAAATTTTTCCAAGCTGCAAGGCATTATCTGACAAGTTTTCGCTTTCAATCACTTCTAAAGCGGCTATTGCAACGGTAGATGCAAGTGGATTCCCGCCAAAAGTGGAACCGTGTTGTCCGGGGCGGATGACTTCCATGATTTCATTGCATGCCAAGACGGCAGAAACCGGATAAGTCCCTCCAGACAAAGCTTTTCCCAAAATCAGCAGGTCGGGATGTACATCTTCGTAATCACAGGCTAATAATTTCCCTGTACGTGCAATTCCGGTTTGTATTTCGTCGGCAATAAATAATACCTGATGTTTTTGACAAAGTTCAAAACATTTTTTTAAATAACCATCGTCTGGTACATAGACACCGGCTTCTCCTTGTATGGGTTCAACTAAGAAACCGGCAATGGATTTGTTTTCATCGAGAACTTTTTCCAAAGCATCGACGTCGTTATAAGGAATAACAATGAATCCGGGAGTAAAAGGCCCATAATGATGTTTGGTTTCCGGATCGATGGAAAATGAAACGATTGTTGTTGTTCGCCCGTGAAAATTATTACTACAAACAACAATTTGAGCTGTATTATTGGGTAATCCTTTTTTTTCGTATGCCCATTTGCGGCATAATTTAATAGCCGTTTCGACAGCTTCCGCTCCGGTATTCATCGGCAATACTTTATCGTAACCAAAGTAACGAGCGGCAAATGCTTCGTATTCGCCTAAACGGCTGTTATAAAAGGCACGGGATGTAAGCGTTAGTTTTTTTGCCTGCTCCGTTAGCGCCTGTATGATCTTGGGATGACAATGCCCCTGATTGACAGCAGAATAAGACGAAAGAAAATCATAGTATTTTTTTCCTTCCACGTCCCATACATAGACCCCTTCCCCTCTTTCCAATACTACAGGAAGGGGGTGATAATTATGTGCTCCGAATTTATCTTCTAATTCCATCAATTCCTGAGCTTGTAATTTTATTTTGTTCATATTAATTTATTTTATTTTTGGTACAAAAATTTCAGCCATCATACACCGGACACTTCCCCCTCCGTGTTTTTCGATCGTGGGAATAGATATCCGAATGATTTCATTATAAGCGCTTAATCGATCGATCTGATTTACGTTTAGTGCATGGTAGGCTGATTCCGACATAACCAGGAATTTTTTCCCTTTTTTATTTTCAATTTGAAGCATATTACCTGCAAAATGATGCATTTGTTCTTCGCTAATGGTAATAATTTCTTTCCTATCTTCCTCAAAAGAGCGGACAAGCGATTGTCTTTCTATATGGTCGTCTATCGAGTCGATACACACAACGGAATATTGATCGCCTATGCACATCATTACATTGGTATGGTAAATCGGCAAGCGTTTTGCCTTTACTGTTTGGTAGGCTGAAAAGCAAAAAGGCGTATAGCAAAAATCCTCACAAAATTTCATAAATAGATCTCTGTTTGTTCGTTCCGATAGAGCGGCATACGCTTTTTTGTTGACTCGATCAAGAATCATGCTTCCCGTTCCTTCCAAAAACATTCCCTTTTTTTCGAAAGGTGAATAATCAAATGTATTTTGAATGTTAAAACCTTCTTTTTCGATTCGTTCCAAAATATCGATTCGTCTTTCCAATCGTCTG
The DNA here is from genome assembly GCA_031275735.1 of Dysgonamonadaceae bacterium. Lineage (GTDB taxonomy): Bacteria > Bacteroidota > Bacteroidia > Bacteroidales > Azobacteroidaceae > Azobacteroides. The sequence goes on along the minus strand of JAISOJ010000108.1, from coordinate 9,383 downwards.
TTTTCGGCAAACATAGGATAGAGAGCAATATTTCCATTACAGTGGAAGGAGATCCAATTGTTTGGGAAAATCGAATCGGGCGTATGAGGTTCCAGCGTGTCTTTTACAATGACGATGTCAACATCTTTCGCTTTAAGTACATTCGTCATGTGGTTAAATTCTTTGAACGCTTCTTCTTGAACAACCCCTGCCGGTTGAGCGCTTGCTTGTTGAAAATAATTATTTTCGGCTGTTTGAAGATTGAACCCGAAAGCTACGGGTTCAATCATTAACAAAGTATTAGTTGTTTGTTTTTTCATGTTTTTTTACAAAATCACGGAGAATATCTTTCAAATTGGGGTATCCGATTTCTTGTAGTTCGTAACCTACTTTTACCGTAGGTTGTTTAATTTTGATAATCCGGCTCAAATCAATAGGAGTACCAATCACAACTGCGTCGCAAGGCGTATTGGCAATGGTTGCCTCCAAATCTTTGATTTGCTGTTCGCCGTAACCCATAGCAGGAAGTAAGATTCCGATTTCAGGATACGTTTCAAATGTTTTCGAAAGTTTGCCGATAGTATAGGGTCTTGGATCGATTAATTCGGATGCGCCGTATTTCATAGCTGCCACCGTGCCGGCTCCGATTTTCATTTCTCCGTGAGTCAAAGTAGGCCCATCCTCTACGACCAATACTTTTTTTCCGGTGATTAATTCCGGTTTATCGACTGTTAAGTAAGAAACGGCATCGACGACGATAGCTTTCGGATTGATTTTAGCAATATTTTGGCGTACAATCTGGATATTTTCCAAAGAAGCCGAGTCTATTTTATTGATGCAAATAACGTCGGAAATGCGGGCAACGACTTCTCCGGGGTAGTAAGATACTTCGGCGCCGGGGCGCAAAGGATCGACTACGCCTATTGTCAGGTCTGGAAGATAAAAAGGAAAGTCATTGTTTCCACCGTCCCACAGGATAATGTCGCATCCATCCGGATCATTTTCAGCTTCGCGCAAAATAGCTTCATAGTCTACTCCGGCATAAATTACATTCCGTTTAGTAACTACGTGAGGTTCGTATTCTTCCATTTCTTCGATGGTACAATCGTGTTTTTTCAGGTCTTCGACCGTAGCAAAACGCTGTACTTTTTGTTTGACTAAGTCTCCATAAGGCATCGGATGACGAATGGCAACTACTTTTAATCCCATCTCCACTAATATCTCGATAATTTTACGCGAAGTCTGGCTTTTTCCGCATCCGGTGCGAGTAGCTCCGACAGCGATAAGCGGCTTGGTCGATTTAATCATTGTATCTTTAGTTCCAAGCAGCCAGAAATCGGCGCCGGCGGCATTGACGATAGCGCTTATTTTCATGACACGAGGGTAGGGGACATCGCTATATGAAAATACGCAAATATCAACTTTTAGGTCTTTAATCAATTGTGGAAGTTCGTCTTCCGAATAAATGGGGATGCCGTTGGGATATAAATCGCCTGCTAATTCTTTTGGGTATTTTCTTCCGTCAATGTCTGGAATTTGAGCTGCAGTGAAAGCAACTACATTGTAATTTTCAACCCCTCTGAAACAGGTATTAAAGTTGTGGAAATCTCTGCCGGCCGCGCCGATAATAATTACATTTTTTTTCATACAAGTATACTTAAACTTTTTTATATTAGATAATTAAATATTTTATGCGATCTATCAATTTTACAAAATTAGTAAAAATTCTGAAAATCCTATACATTTTTTTGCATGTTTATGCAAAAATTATTGTCAATTTAAGGTAAAATCCTAAGAAATAGATATATATTTCAAACGGGGATACTTTTGTGTATTGTACGGGAGGAAAGAAACAGCAGAAGAGGAAAAGAGAAATCACCAGCTGTTCTTTACAAGTAACAAAATGATGCTCGTCTCCTTCCTCCTGTTTCTTTTTTTCCTACTTATTACGCACAAAGTATACCGAGCATAGTATAATTGAGAATTAAAAGCAATATTCAATATAGTTTAATGGAACATTCGTGTATTTTATACATCTAAGAGTATAAAAATAAGGGAATTGCAGTTCAATCTCAAAACGCCAAAACATTCATAATTCGTAATTTGTTTACGTATAGAGTATTGTTTGATATCTGTATTTCCTGTTATTTTTTATTTTTTTTGAAAAAAATTGATTATTTATTTGTTTTATAAAAAAATACATTTACCTTTGTGATATCATTTTAATATTATTATAGTATTTAAATGATATCATAATGATATTATTTTATAGTGTTAAATTATTGATTATTATGAAAATAAAAGAGTAATACTTTTAGTTTCATGGCAAAAGAAATAGAAAAAGAAGCTAAAAACAAAAGTTTTATCTTACGTATAGACGGGGATATGATGACTGCTATTGAGAAATGGGCTTGCGATGAATTTCGAAGCGTAAATGGGCAGATATTGTATTTACTGGACCAAGCTTTGAAGAAGTATGGTCGTGTTCCAAAGAAAAAGCAATGAGAAGTTTAACATAAATAAAAGGAGGAATTTATCATGAAAAAGAAAGAAAAATTTGTCATGAAAAGGACTACGGTACGCAGAAGGGATTGGTATAATACCCTCTCCGATGCGGAAAAAACTTCTATTGAAAATGGAGTAGTACAAATGAATGAAGGAGTTCTTTCCTATTTGGAAATGAAGGAACGTTATGAGAAATGGTTTGAGCGATGAGAATTGATAAAAGATTATCAATGCAATTCAATGAAAAAATTTCAAAAACGGATTATTGATTAAATGAGTTTTACTCCATTTCGTTCCTATCCGGTAAAACGGGGAACGTATTCAGTGGAAGGGTGTGATAAGGAATCTATCTTATCGCACCTTTCGCTTTTTAAAGATAAAAAAAACGGTTATTCCAAAAAATGGCTTTGGAATAACCGTTTTTGCAACAAGATTTTATTGAGCGGCTTCTACAGTTCCTTTGATACGTAGTACTATTCTTTCATTGGTATTGGTAGTTACTGTGATTGTTTTGTCGAAATTGCCTACGCGTCCTTTAGGACTGTATGTAGCTTTAATTTCTCCTTTTTGACCCGGTTCGATGGGTTCTTTAGTCCAACTTGGGAGTGTACATCCACAAGATGCTTGGGCATTTGTTATAAGAATGGCTTCGTCCGTATTATTAATAATAAAGAAAGTTGCCGTAACAGGACCGCCATCTTCAGGAATTGTCCCGAAATTATGCTCCGGATTTTCAGCAACTACTTTTTTTACTTCATCATTAGACGACGCTTCGTTGGAATAAGAAACAGGAGTTGAAAATGTAAAACTTAAACCTGCTAAAACAGGAATAACAATTGCTGATTTTAAAAGATTTTTCTTCATGACATTCAGAAATTAAAGATTTATAAATTTGTGAAATTGACTATCTTTTTATTTATTTGACCTGCAAATATAATGAAAATTATTAACATTCGCATTGGGTGGCTACCAAATTCCTATCGCCAAACGCATTATCTACGCGAGCTACATTGACCCAAAATTTATTTTCCTTAATCCAATTCGCCGGAAAAGCCGCTTTCTCTCTCGAATAAGTATGTTTCCATTCATCGGCGCATATTTCATACTGTGGGTGCGGCGCATTGATTAAAACGTTGTCGTTTTTTTCGGCAACACCTTTGGCTACTTCTTCTATTTCTTCGCGGATAGTAACCATTGCTTCGATGAAGCGGTTTAATTCGGCTAAACTTTCACTTTCCGTGGGTTCGATCATCAACGTGCCATGCACGGGAAAAGAGAGAGTAGGTGCATGAAATCCAAAATCAATCAGACGTTTGGCAATGTCTGTTTCGGTAATACCCGAATAATCTTTAAGATTTCTACATTCGAGGATCAATTCGTGACCAACTCGTCCTTTATTGCCTTCGTAAACGATTCCGTACGTTGTTTTTAGTTGGGAAGCTAGATAATTAGCGTTTAAGATGGCTATTTGAGTTGCCAAAGTCAGGCCGCTACCTCCCATCATTCGTATATAAGCGTAGGTAATCGGTAATATGCCGGCGCTTCCAAAAGGAGAAGAAGCTACGGTATTCAAAGGGCTGCCGGTTTTTACCGGATGAGCGGGCAAGAATGGTATTAAATGCTTGGCTACACAGATAGGGCCTTCGCCGGGTCCGCCTCCACCGTGAGGAATGGCAAACGTTTTGTGTAAATTTAGATGGCAAACATCTGCGCCGATGAAACCCGGATTAGTCACTCCTACTTGAGCGTTCATATTCGCTCCATCCATATATACTTGCCCTCCGTTGGCGTGGATAATACGGCACATCTCCATGATATTTGTTTCAAAAATACCGTGGGTAGAAGGATAGGTAATCATAAAAGCCGCCAGATTGTTTTTATGTTCCACCGCTTTTGTTCTTAAATCTTCGATATCGGTATTCCCTTTTTCGTCGAAACGGATAGTTACCGTCTGGAATCCGGCTTGAATAGCGCTGGCGGGGTTAGTGCCATGAGCCGATGCCGGAATTAAAACAATGTTCCGATGCGCTTCACCAATGGATTTCAGATATTCGCGGATTGTCATTAATCCGGCGTATTCTCCGGCTGCGCCTGAGTTGGGTTGGAAACTTACACCTTGCAGGCCGGTAATTGTTCCTAAATAAGAAGATAGGTTTTCAATTAGTTCCTGATAGCCTTCCGTTTGATCTTCGGGAGCGTAAGGATGGATATTCGCCCAATGCGGATCGTTCAGGGGAAGCATTTCGGAAGCGGCATTCAGTTTCATTGTGCACGATCCCAGCGAAATCATTGAATGAGCCAACGAAATGTCTCGTACTTCTAACTTTTTGATATAACGCATCAATTCTGTTTCCGTATGATAAGTATTGAATACTTCATGGGTTAAATAAGCGGAAGTTCTTTTAAATCGCTTGTCGAAATAATATCGTTCTTCCGGTTCTTTTTCACAAGAGATTGAATTGGAGTTGGAACAAGCTTCCGAAAAAATATATAAAAGTACATTAATATCTTCAATTAAAGTAGTTTCGTCAATGCTGATTCCGATAGCGCCGTCGTCGAAATAACGAAAGTTGACTTTGCAGTCCAATGCCGTTTCCCGTAAAATATCTAAAGAAGCATTCGGCGCTATACGGATTTTCAAGGTATCGAAAAAGTTTTTGTTTTCTTGGGTATAACCTAATTTTTCTAATTCCGAGGACAAAAACCCAGCATATGAATGAATACGCATGGTTATATTTTTCAATCCTTTTGGTCCGTGGTAAATCGCGTAAAAAGAAGACATTGTAGCCAGCAGCGCTTGAGCGGTGCAAATATTAGAGGTTGCTTTTTCTCGCTTGATATGTTGTTCGCGTGTTTGTAAAGCCATACGCAAGGCTTTTTTTCCGTAAGCATCTTTGGAAATTCCAATAATTCGTCCCGGAATGTTGCGTTTGTATTCTTCTTTTGCAGCAAAGTATCCGGCGCTAGGACCACCGTAATACATAGGGATACCCAAACGCTGTGAAGAACCGAAAACGACGTCGGCTCCCCATTCTCCCGGCGGGGTCAATAATGCCAGGCTTAATAAATCGGCGGCTACGGCTACTTTTGCTCCGGCGGCTTGCGCTTTTTCTACAAAGCGGGTGTAATCTTCTATAGAACCGTCTGAATTTGGGTACTGTATGATGGCTCCAAATACATTTTCGGAGAATTCAAATGTCTTGTAATCGCCTTTCAGCAGAACGATTCCTTGCGGTTTTGTTCGAGTATTCAATACGGCGAAAGTAGAATCAAAAATTTTGTTATCGACAAACAAAACACGAACGTTATTTTTTATTTGTTCGCGTGTTCTTGTCTGGAAAAGCATGTTGGCAGTTTCGGCAGCGGCAGTAGCTTCGTCTAAAAGAGAACAATTCGCCAAAGGAAGTCCTGTCAGGTCGCTGATCATGGTTTGGAAATTCAGTAGAGCTTCCAGTCGTCCTTGGGATATTTCGGCCTGGTAAGGCGTATAAGAAGTATACCAGCAAGGATTTTCAAATACATTGCGAATAATCGCCGCAGGAGCGACGACGTCGTACCAGCCCATCCCAATATACGAAGTAAAGATTTCGTTTTTGGAAGCCAGTTCGGTAATGTGTTCCGCATATTCCCTTTCAGTCAAAGGCGCCGGAAGATCTAATGTTTCTTTCAGGCGAATATTTGCGGGAATTGTTTCGTCGATTAACTGATTCAGGTTATTAACCCCGATTTTAGAAACCATAGTTTCAATCTCTTTTTCATTCACACCAATGTGCCGGTAAACAAATTGTTCTTGCATAAATAATAAAAATTAAGAGCTAAGAGTTAAAACTAAGAATTAAAAATTACTTAACTCTTAGTTCTTGATTCTTAACTTAAATGTATGGATTATGTTGTTTTTCTTCAATAACAGTAGATATGGGACCGTGGCCCGGATATATTATTGTATCGTTAGGGAGCGTCAATAATCGATTCCGTATAGCATTAATTAAAGTATCTTCGTCTCCTTCCCATAAATCGGTTCTTCCTATATCATGACGGAAAAGAGCGTCGCCTGTAAATACGCAATGGTCTTTTTCGCAATAAAACGACAGGCTTCCGGGCGAATGTCCGGGAGTCGAGAAGGCTTTCAATGTTGTATTTCCAAAATGGATATCATCATTATCATTAATAAAATGCTCAGCTCTTACTTGTTCGTAATCAATGACAATTCCAAAAGAAGCTGCTTGTATTTTCAATCTGGGCATTCGGTCGTCTTTTTCGTGGTATTGTGGTTTTAAACCATAATTTTCGTAAATAAAACGGTTGCCTAATACATGATCGAAATGAAGATGAGTATTGAGCAGGTATTTTAATTTCAATCCCTTCATAGTAATGTATTCTTGCAAATTTTTTTGTTCTTTTTCCGTGTAAGCGCCGCAGTCGATAATAGCGGCTTCTTTGGTTTCATCATAAAGCAAATAGGTGTTTACGCACACCATATTGAATTCATATGTTTTAATTTGCATTTTTTTTGAATTTTAGCGCAAAAGTACATAAAAATATCCAATTAATTATACACAAATATTAAAAAACAGGGAGCAAGATTTTTTCAGGAGATTAATAAACCGGTTGCATTTAATACTTGAATCTACGCTTACGAAGTCTTGTAAACATGTCCAATTCGCTTGTTTATTAAAAACTTTTCTTTACTTTTGCGATTGTAATAAATCATTTTTTTATTAATCATAAAAAAACTACTTTGAAAATGAAAAAAATCTTGTTAATCTTTTTTGCGATTGTTTTGATGGTATCATTCGCAGCATGTAATGGCGCTGAAAAGACAGAACCAACGGAAACGGTTGAAATTGGATTGGTTACTGAAGTTGCTGCTCCGGAAACACCGGCTCCTGTCGAACTCTCTCCCGCTGAAGTGTTGAAAGCGTTTCAGGAATTTGCAAAAGAATATGGTGAAGCATTTAACAATATCACCAAAGATCAGGGGAAATATACGACTTTGGCCGGTCAAGTGCAAAAAAAAGTAGCAATTGATCTACTGGTGTGCTGATCGACGCATATTTGTGTTTATCAGCACATCAGTTCATTACATATTTGGTTGGATGGATGAAAATCTCATTAATTATACCTACATTAAACGCAGGAAAAGGAATTGACCGGTTGTTACGGTCGTTAAATAACCAAACAGTTTCGCTTGACGAAATTATTGTAATTGATTCCCAATCGGATGATGATACGGAGGAAATCTGCCGTAAGTACGAAAAAGTTATTTTTATAAAAATTGACCGTAATGAATTTGATCATGGCGGTACACGGGATTATGCCTTTCACAAATCAAACGGCGATTTTGTTCTGTTTTTAACGCAAGACGCTTTGCCGATAGATGAACATTATGTAGAGCAAATTTTACTCCCCTTTCAGGATGAAGCGGTTGCCATGGTGAGCGGCCGTCAGATAGCTAAAAAGGATGCAAGCGAGAGAGAAAAGTTAACTCGAAATTTTAACTATCCGTCGCACAGTAGTACAAAAACCAAAAAAGATATTCCTGTTTTGGGTATTAAAACCTTTTTCGCTTCCAATGTTTGTTCAGCCTACCGGAAATCGGCTTACTTGCAAGTTGGAGGTTTTGAATTTCCTCTGTTGACGAATGAAGATTTGTTAATTGCGGCTCGTTTTATCTATAAAGGATACAAAGTAATTTATTGTGCTGAAGCAAAAGTAATTCATTCTCATCATTTTACATTAAAACAACATTTTGCCCGCAATTTCGATATCGGTGTATTTATGAACATGAATTCGCATGTTTTTCAAAATATACCGACCACCCAGGAAGGAATTAAGATGGTTAAAGAAATTTTGTCGGAATTGTTAAAAAAAGGGCGCATATTACAAGCCGTTTATTATTGTTGCGAGAACGGAATAAAACTCTGCGGTTATAGATTAGGTCTCCGTTACCGGCGGTTAAGCCGGCAGCTGGTAGTGCGCTGTTCGGCAAATAAAAACTTTTGGATAAATAGATTTTTTCAGGACGCACAATAACAAAAAACAGTATACGACCCAGCAATTCAGCGATTAAATTTTTCATTCAGTCGTTTATCTCTGTTTTTTTAGAGACAAGGGTTTCTCCCTGTCTGCAATCGGCAAGGAAAAAGGATGTTCAAAAAAAGAGAAAAAGTATCTGTTTAGCGCTTACCGGATAAAAACGGTTAATCTTGGCAGTTGTTGTTGATACGGTTGCGGGGAACACAGCTTGAACAGGAAAATGGCGATAGCACCCATGAGAATCTCTTCCATAGCATAATCTTTGTGGTATATGAAACAATAGCCGTAAGGCTCAGTTATCCCAACTCCCTTGCGGCTTTAATTTGTTTAATATGAAAGAACACTATAGTTAGAAGCTCAGCCTCAAACAAAGGGGTGAAAGCCTCTCCTGCACGCTCTTACGGTGCAAATTTAACCGGAAATTTTTATTTATGCAAGGATTATATCTGCTTTATTTTCAATTAATTATTTTTTACCCTGAATTGCTGACCAGCAGACTTTTTACATCACCACCAGATAATTGAAGTTTAATATCATTAAACCATCTTCGTTGTTGAAAATAGCAAGCAAAACGAAGCAAAAAAGCATGTTTAATGAACAAACGTTTTTGTCGGCAACAGAAATAAATAAAAGCAAATTACTTCATGCGAGGTATAAACATATTTTTTCATAAAAAAGAAAAACAAACTGGTTTTATCATAAATTCCTTATATATCTTGCTGGACTACCCACCCATAACTGTCCGGCAGGAATATCTTTTACTACCAAAGAACCTGCGCCAATCATAGCTTTTTCTCCTATTGTAACTCCTCCCAATATGATGGAACCTGCGCCAATGGAAGCACCTCTTTGTATCCTGGTCT
>JAISOJ010000062.1 GCA_031275735.1 Dysgonamonadaceae bacterium | reverse complement strand
TGTTTATTTCGCATCCCTAAATGGCTGATATTTTCAAACGGAGCGATTCCGCTCTTTTGCCGGATAACCGTTGACGGTCAGGAAGTGCGTTTTGGAATGAAATGTGATGTCAATCCTTAATCTATTTAATTTTAGATTTTAAATACGCAACTTTCTTTTCAGCAACTTTCAGTACATCTATATCAGCATCTTCATTAATAATCTTGTAGGCAATACGGTCGCTAAGGTACTTTTTCAACAATTCCTGTTCGTCCTGCTCAAAAATTCTTGCGATGCCCGAAATCATTTCTCGGCTTGCCTGCCGCTCGTTACGTTCAATTCTTCCCAATAACGAAGCATCAATATCTAACTGCGCAGCAATTTTTCGTATTGGCAACCCTGCATTTATCCGTAACTGCCTAATATATTCACCAAAAGTTTCCACTACCAATTCTATTTTATAGTTTGTGCAAATATACTGACTTTTTTTGAACTGACAAAATATGTCCTGAAAAATTATCAACAATTTTATCTTTAATAAGAGTTAAAATAAAATCAAGAAGAAAGGTTTTATCAGTCGGATGTCCGCTAATTCCGACAAAAAACGAACAGGATGGTTGTTTTTCAGGAAAATAATCGTAATTTTGCGGAACAGTTTTATGCAATCACAGGCTGGACACGAGCGGACAATTCAGACCTTAAATTCTATCCCAACTCGTACTCTATAAGACGAAAGAAAAGTGTAATTGACTGAATTACAAATAGGTTTGAAGAGAAGTTAGAAATTTAATAAGTTTCATTACATTGTAATTATAGCGTGTAATTTTTCGATATAATACAATTTATAATTCAAAAAGTATGGAATATTCTTATTTTAACCGAGACGTCAGTTGGCTTTCTTTCAACTACCGGGTGCTGTTGGAATCGGAAGATTCCAATCTCCCTATTTATGAAAGAATTAAATTTCTTTCTATCCATGCTTCCAACCTTGAAGAATTTTATAAAATACGGGTGGCCGAACACCGGAGCGTGATTATGGAAAAGGTACATTCGGACGAAGACCCGGCGGAAGCGGAAAAAACGCTCGAACAAATCAAAATTGAAGTTACCCGCCAGCAAAAGGAATTTTTCCGCATCCTCAACAACGAAATATTACCCGAATTGGCAAGGAAAAATATTATCCTCCATATGAATAATGAACTGCAACCGGAGCATCAAGAATTTGTCGAAAACTATTTCATGGAAGAGATATTTCCTTTTTTGCAGCCGGTGATGCTGATGAAAGACGAGGTCCGGATCTTTATCCGCGACAACCGCCTTTATCAAGTAGTGCAGTTGCGGAAAAAGAAAACGGACGAAATCTTTTATGCTATTATCAAAATTCCTTATGCCAAAGTTCCTCGTTTCATCGAACTCCCTCCTCTTTATGGAAAGTACTATTTCATGTTCGTAGAAGACGTTATTTCGATTAACCTTCCGGAAGTTTTTGTAGGATATACCGTTGAAGGCAGTTACAACATCAAAATATCGCGCGACGCCGATATTTACATCGACGAAGAAAAACCGGTTACCAATATTGTGGAAACGATCAAAACGAAAGTTAAGAAACGCAAAATAGGCGATTTAAGCCGTTTTGTCTATGACCGCCGGATGCCGCCGGCTTGCTTGGATTATGTCTGCAAGACTTTCCATATTTTCAAAGAAGACTTAATTCCGGATAATGTCCACTTGAATATGGAAGATTTAATCAAATTACCGAATCCTTCGGGAAAAGAATTGGAAAGGATACCGCCGGTTCCTATTCGTATTCCTGAATTAGACAAAGCCGATTGGGTATTCCCCATCATCCGGAAAAAAGATATTTTTCTTCATTATCCTTATCATACGTTCGATTATTTTATCCGTTTCCTCATGGAAGCTTCCACCAATCCGCGAGTAGAAGAAATTATGGTGACGCAATACCGGGTTGCACAGGATTCGGAAATCATTACTAACCTGATAAATGCAGCCAAAAACGGGAAAAAGGTAACTGTCTTCGTGGAACTGAAAGCCCGCTTTGATGAAGAGAACAATCTTTATACGGCCGAAATGATGCAACAGGCCGGAATTCGCATTTTATACAGCCTCCCCGGATTGAAAGTACATGCCAAAGTAGCCTTAGTTAAAGAAAAGCCGGCTATGAGAAAACCCGGGAAATCGTATGCCTATTTAAGCACCGGCAATTTCAACGAAAAGACCGCCCGCTTGTATTCCGACATGGCTATTTTTACATCTAATTCTAAGTTAACCAAAGAAATATCACAATTGTTCGATGTATTAAAGGGACAAAATCAAACCATACAATTTGACCATTTATTAGTCACGCAATTCAATATGCTCCCCAGCCTGAAAACTTATATTCACAGGGAAATTCAACATGCAAAAGCAGGAGAAAAAACGCATATTATATTAAAAATGAATGGTTTACAAGATTACGCAATGATTGATGAATTATATAAGGCCAGCGAAGCCGGCGTAAAAATCGATTTGATTGTTCGCGGAATTTCATGCCTTGTTCCTAACCAGCCTTATAGCAGGAATATACGTATTACCCGTATTGTGGATATATTTCTGGAACACTCGCGTATCTGGTATTTCTACAATAAGGGAAAGGAAGATTTGTTTTTGAGTTCCGCCGATTGGATGAAACGGAACCTGTACCGGCGGATAGAAGTAGCTTTTCCTATCCTGGATAAGAAAATCAAGCAAACCATCCTCGATATTCTGAAAATTCAATTGAACGATAATGTGAAAGCTTGCTTTATTGATGAACATTTAAATAATTTATTTAAAAAAGAACATTCTTTTGATCCTGTACATGCTCAGCGAGATATTTATAAACGGCTGGCAATTAATGGGGAAACAGGGAAACGGAGAATGGCGGACGGGAAGCTATGAGCGGAAAATGGATTTTATTATTGATTTTACTTTATTTCGGCATATTATTTGCCATTTCTTGGTTCATCGGAAAAAAACATTCCGAAAATGCCGCTTTCTTTTTGGGTAATCGTAAATCGCCGTGGTATATTGTGGCTTTCGGAATGATTGGTTCTTCCCTGTCGGGAGTGACTTTCGTATCCGTTCCCGGAATGGTTGGAAAATTTGATATGACCTATATCCAAATGGTTTTGGGTTTCTTACTGGGGTATGTGGTCATTGCGTTTGTTTTGCTACCTATTTATTACCGGTTGAATCTTACGAGTATTTATACTTATTTAGACAAGCGTATCGGGAAAAACGCTTATAAAACCGGAGCCGGTTTTTTCCTGTTATCGCGTACTGTCGGAGCCGCCGCCCGGCTCTACGTAGCCGTTTTGATACTTCAAACCTATGTTTTCGACGCATGGAATATTCCTTTTGCTCTTACGGCGGCCGGTTTCCTTCTGATGATCTGGCTCTATACTCATAAAAGCGGAGTCAGGGCTATTGTCTGGACCGACCTCTTACAAAGTTTCTTTTTAATTACAGCTTTAATCATTATCTTGTGGCAAGTTGCCAAAGGATTGCATCTTGATTTTTCGGGAATTGTTGCTGCCATAAAAGAAAGTCCTCATTCCCGGATTTTCATTTTCGATGATTACCATACGCGGCAAAATTTTTTCAAACAATTTGTCAGCGGAATGTTCGTTACTATAGCAATGACGGGTATTGATCAAGAAATGATGCAAAAAAATCTATCTTGCAAGAATTTACGCGAGGCGCAAAAAAATGTTTGCACCTATAGCTTGTTTTTCCTTCCGGTCAATTTCCTTTTTCTATGCACCGGCATTTTGCTGCTCAATTACGCTTCTATTCACGGCATTGCATTACCATCTTTAGGCGACGATATTTTACCGATGTTGATTACCCGGAATCATTTCGGTGTCGCTGCCGTTATATTCTTTATTATGGGTATAATAGCAGTTACTTTTGCCAGCGCCGATTCGGCGTTAACCGGGCTGACAACTTCCATTTGTGTTGATATACTTAACATATCCCGACAAGAGGAAAAGAAAGCCAAAAAAATCCGATTAAGCGTTCATTTAATTATTTCATTGGTTTTTATCGGAATTATGCTGCTTTTTAAAGCGATCAACGATACAAGTATTATCGACGCCATTTACACAATTGCTTCTTATACTTATGGTCCTCTATTGGGGTTATTTGCTTTCGGCATTTTATTTAAAAGCCAAACCAACGATAAGGCAACGCCTTACATTTGCGTCGTTTCTCCTGTTTTATGCTATGTCTTGAACGAATCGCTCCGGTCGACCGTTAACTATCAGTTTGGATATGAATTGCTTATAATCAATTCTTTACTGGTAATGATAGGATTAGCGGCATTTTCGAAACGAAAAAAACGCTCGAATTATACCGAGCACAATATAACACAAACAAAATTTACAAATCATAAAAACAATTAGAAAATGAAAAAAAAGCTCTTATTACTCGTCGTTTATTTTTGTTTGCCGGGAATTTCCGCATACTCTACCGCTCAAGTCGATTCGGTTTTAATTGAAAGTCGATCAATGAACGATTCAATAAAAACAATCGTCATTCTTCCTGAGACCGCATTGAATCCCAACCCGCAAAAATGCCCGGTTATCTATCTGTTGAACGGATATTCGGGAAACGAAAAACAATGGATCGGAATCAAGCCGGATTTGCCCCAAATCGCCAATGAAAAAGGAGTCATTTTCGTTTGTCCCGACGGTAGAAATAGTTGGTATTTGGATAGTCCTTTAGACCAAACTTCACAATACGAAACTTTTATTTCTTCTGAACTGGTAGCGTATATTGACGAACATTACAATACCTTGGCCGATAGAAAGTACCGGGCAATTACGGGACTTAGCATGGGCGGTCATGGCGCTTTATACAATGCCTTCCGCCATAAAGAGATTTTCGGAGCCGTAGGGAGTACAAGCGGCGCCGTCGATATCCGTCAACGAGGCGATAACTTCGGATTAGTTCATCTCTTGGGCGATAATAAGGAAAACAAAGAAAATTGGGAAAGACATTCGGTTTTGAATCAGATTGATAATCTTTCTAATGGCGATTTAGCGATTTATTTCGACTGTGGAACGAGCGATTTTTGTTTCCAATTGAATGAAGCATTAAACCAAGCGCTTTTAAATAAAGGAATCGACCACGATTATACGATTCGCCCGGGCGAACATAATGCTTCTTACTGGCGAAATGCAATCGATTATCACATCTTGTTTTTTTGTAAATATTTCGAAAGAGTTAAGAACTAAAATTAAGCATTACCGTCCACAAGGGGTATCGTTCGCTCTGATTCTTAACCCAACAAATACATTTCCGAAGGAAAACCGTGTTTTAGCGTTGTTAGATTCACATCTTTGCCGATGCGGACGCCATATTGTCCCAACGCCATTTCTACTGTTTTGTAAGCCAAATCGGGATGGTTATTGTCTTTACTTAAATGGCAAAGCCAGATATTTTTAAGATGTAAATCAAAGTTGGCTGCCAAAAACTCGGCTGTTTCGGAATTGCAAAGGTGACCCTTTCCGTTCATAATGCGGGTTTTAAGAAAAGGAGGATAGTTCCCGTTTACAAGCATTTCGCGATCGTAATTGGTTTCGATAACCAAATGATTGGCAATACGGAGGTATTGGGCAACTGTATTGTTGATGCAGCCGACGTCTGTAGCCAATACCCATTTATGATGATTATAATCTACTAAATAACCTACGCAGTCTCTGGCATCGTGTGGAATACTAAACGCCGTAATTTTAAAATCTTTAATCAAGACCGGTTGCTCTTTTTCAATAATTCGACGGGACGTATAAAGTTTTTCACGCATGTAATGACTGTCTTTAATTCCGGCATGAACCAATTCGGTAGCATAAACCGGAATACCGTATTTTTCTCCTAAACTACCTACGCATTTGATATGGTCGGCATGATCGTGGGTTATGAACACCGCCATAATCTGTTCTAGATCTATCTGATGGTCCTTGAGGATTTTTTTGATGACACGAATACCTATGCCGGCGTCAAAAAGAATTCCGTAACTACCTGCACCCAGATAATAACAGTTTCCACTACTCCCGCTAGCCAAACTTAAAAATTGTAACACTCTTGATTATTGAAAGTTATTGAATTGTTTCCGCTACTTAAAACATTTATTTTTTGAGATTCCGGCAAAGGTACAAAAATAATACGGACAGGACAAATGAGGCTTTATGTTTTTTTTCGTCTTCTCTACCCCTTGCTCCTTACAGCTGTACGTAAAAAATACAGAGTTATTAAAAAGGAAAGTTCTGGTCGGTATTTTGGACATTGTTTTGAAATGAATTATTAGTTATTCCATTCATAGTAGCAATGTAATTTACTTGACCATTGATTCGCGATTGATATTCCTCCACAATGTTATCTTCATCTAAATTTTGAAAACGAATGTATTCTTTTTTGAAGCTAAGTAAAATATCGCCGGTCGATCCGTTCCGGTGTTTAGCGATGATAATTTCGGCTTTTCCCGTTAAATCGCGGCCTTGAGCATCTGCATAAATTTTATAATACTCGGGACGATGAATAAAACATACAATATCGGCGTCTTGTTCAATAGCGCCCGATTCTCTTAAATCCGAAAGCTGAGGTCGTTTGGCTTCCGAAGCATCTTTATCTTTGAAAGTACGGTTCTCCACTTGGCGGTTTAATTGAGAAAGAGCAATGAGCGGAATATTCAATTCTCTTGCTAAACCTTTCAATGAGCGGGAAATCAAACTTACCTCCTGTTCCCTGCTGTGAGAAGTCATTCCGCTGGCATTCATCAATTGCAAATAATCAATGATGAGACATTTTACCTTATGTTCTTTTACTAAGCGGCGCGCTTTAGTACGAAGTTCAAATATAGATAAACCGGGCGTATCGTCGATATAAATCGGAGCATTATATAAATCTTTTATTTTACTATCTAACTGATGCCATTCATGTTGTTGCAATTGTCCGCTTTTGATTTTTTCACCGTTAATTTCTGTTACATTAACAATTAAGCGATTCACTAATTGCACATTAGACATTTCCAAAGAAAATAAAGCAACCGGTATATTATAGTTTACAGCCATATTTTTAGCCATTGATAATACGAAAGCGGTTTTTCCCATAGCCGGACGAGCAGCTATAATAATTAAATCGGAATTTTGCCATCCTGCCGTAATTTTATCCAAATCTTTGAATCCGGTTTGTAAACCGCTTAAACCTTCGGGTCGTTTAGCCGCCTCGGTCATCAATTCAATTGCTTCGTGGATGACGGGACCAATAGGCGTAACATCCTTTTTCAGATTTCGTTGGGATATTTCAAATAACTGACCTTCGGCTTCTTGCATCAAATCTTCGACGTCGTTAGTTTCGTCAAAAGCTTTGCTTGCTACATTCGATGAAAAAGTAATCAATTCGCGGGCAAGGTATTTTTGGGCGACAATGCGAGCATGGTATCCTAAGTGAGCGCTGGAAACTACTTTTTGAGACAATTGAGCAATATATGTAGCGCCTCCCGCTGCTTCTAATTCGCCCTTCTTCCTTAATTGCTCAATGACCGTAAGCATATCGATAGGTTTTTGCTGTATAGCTAGGTCTTGAATGGAGGCAAAAATCAACTCGTGCGATTTATCATAAAAGCTAGTTGGCTTGAGAATATCGCTAACAATAGAATAAGCGTCTTTCTCAAGCATCAAAGCGCCTAATACAGCCTCTTCCAGTTCTCTCGCCTGAGGCTGTATACGCCCTGTTTCTTCGGTGAGCGTATTTGTTTTCTTGGATCGAGAATTAAACTTACTTTCATTTCCTGTTGCTTTAATATTTGTTGTCATTTGGTATTTTGTTTTATTAAAAGGAAACAAAGTTAAGAAAATTAAAGCTACGAAACGAAAAGGAGAAAGTAAATATATAAACATCTTATCAACTTCCCGTTTTCGAAAAATGACCAGATGACAAATGAGATTGGAAAAATTTATCTATGTTCCGACTATATTCCGACGGCATATTATCCGTCCTGAAACACCGGAAATTTCCAATTAGTTTCCTTTTTTGAATAAATTATAAACTATTCAGCCGTAAGAGATTTATCCGTCACTTCAAAAATGCTGACGGCATATCCTCCGCCGGGGGCTGATTTTTGAGTCAGCTTGGATTTATTATTAACGATCATTTTACGGATAGTACAGGCTTGCGGATTTGTTTTGTAATGAGTATCAGGAGCATCAGCATAAATGGTGGCTAAATATTGCTTTCCCTGTTCCAGAAAATCGAATGTGATGTTAGATGTAAATCCTTTTTCTCCACAAACATTTCCGATAAACCACGCCGTACTTCCTTTGGCTTTACGCGCAACGGTAATATATTCGCCGGGTTCGGCCTCCAAGTATTTACTATCGTCCCAGTCTATTGCTACATCCTTGATGAATTGGAATGCATCTATAAAACGATTGTAATTTTCAGGCAAATCGGCCGCCATTTGTAAGGGGCTATACATGATCACATACAAAGCCAACTGATTTGCCAACGTAGCATTTACATGCGATTCATTGTCCAGATTGATTTTCTTGATATCCATTTCGAAGATGCCGGGGGTATAGTCCATCGGACCACCCAACAAACGGGTGAACGGCAAAACAGTAACGTGATTGGGTTTGCTTCCGCCAAAAGCTTGGTATTCTGTTCCTCTTGCCGATTCATTAGCAATCAGGTTCGGATAAGTGCGGCAAATACCGGTAGGACGCACCGCTTCGTGCGCATTGACCATTATCTTCTTTTCTGCCGCTTTTTTAATGGCGTATAAGTAATGATTGTTCATCCATTGGCTATAATGATATTCTCCACGGGGAATTATATCACCCACATAACCGCTTTTCACAGCGTCGTAGCCATTGTCTTTCATGAATTGATAAGCTTGATCGAGGCAACGTTCGTAATTACGGACAGAAGAAGAAGTTTCGTGATGCATAATCATCTTAATGTTCTTATTTTTTGCATACTCGCTTATTTCTTTCAAATCAAAATCAGGGTAAGGAGTAACAAAATCAAAGACATAATCTTTGGACTTACCAAACCAGTCTTCCCATCCAATGTTCCAACCTTCTACTAAAACAGCGTCAAAACCATGTTCAGATGCAAAATCAATGTATTCTTTCACATGAGTGGTAGTAGCGCCGTGACGGCCACTGGGTTTTACTTTCGCATAATCGGTCGTTCCTAATTTTACGCTAAGCAAATCATGAGTATAAGCCCAATCTTTTGCCCCGGTAATCATTTCCCACCAAACGCCAACATATTTCATCGGTTTAATCCACGACGTATCTTCTATTTTGCAAGGTTCGTTCAAGTTCAATGTAATATTGGATGCAAGAATGTTTCGAGCGTCATCACTGACGATAATGGTGCGCCAAGGACTTTTACAAGGAGCTTGTAAATAACCTTTTGTCCCATTAGCATCAGGCGTCAGCCACGATTCGAATACGAAATTTTTATCATCCAGATTCAAATGCATACAAGCATAATCAAGCAAAGCAGCTTCGTGCAGATTGATATACAAACCGTCGGCTGTTTTCATCATCAATGCGGTTTGTACGCCGGTCGGCGAAAAAGGTGTTTGGGACGAATTCGGCGTAATAGCTACGGGCATTAATCCTCTGATTTCAGACAAATGAGAAGTCGTATAATCATATTCTTGCGTATCATAATCGCCCGGAATCCAATAAGCTAAATGATCGCCGGTCATGGCAAATTGGCTTTTTTCTTCTTTAATAATGAAATAGATTAAGTTTTTTTGTTCCGGAAATTCATAACGGAAACCGAGTCCATCGTTAAATAAGCGGAACCGGAGAATGATTTGACGTTCGGATGAAATTTGGTTTAAAGTTATTGATAGTTCATTATAATGATTGCGAATTGTTTTAGTTTCTCCCCAAACCGGCTGCCAGGTTTCGTCGAAAGAAGAAGCAGTGGTATTTACGATTTCAAAACCATTATATAAATTTGTCATTATTCCGGTTTTATCCGAATTCATATTTTCGAGCGCAAAATCATTAAATTCTTTGACAGCACCCTCATTTATTAATTCCAATCCTAATTTGCTGGGTTTGATTACTTCTTTTCCCTTGTAGGTCAAGTTATAAACCGGAGAACCATCGTTAGATAGTGAAAAAGATAACGTTAAACTTCCATCAGGAGAAGTCAAATTTTGTGCATGAATAATTGAAAATGATAATAAAAACAATAAAAAGAACCCTTTAATTTTCTTATTCATAGTAAATATGCATTTAATTAATAATGATTGATAAAAAAACGGAAACAAAGATACACGAAAAAACGGACTTATTCTCAAAAAGCTACCTAAAATCAGGACAACTGCATCAAAAGTTGATAATTTTTTTGAGGTATTCCTTATCTAAAATGAAATAGTTTTGACTTAACCCGACAATGTGGTACTTTTTTCTTATATCAAATTCGGAAAGCCTAAAGTAAGAAAAATGAATTACTGAAAAACCTTTGTCCTGTTTATGTCCCGGTAATCAAGACAAAACCTAATCTAATTAACTATGAACTAACTGATTAAATTGCTATTTGTCGAGATAGGGCGACTCGAACGCCCGGCCTCCACGTCCCGAACGTGGCGCGCTACCAACTGCGCTATATCTCGTTTTTTGGCGTTGCAAAAGTACAAATATTTTCTTATAATCAAATAAATTTATTTGCTTTTCTTCCGGGAGGAGCAGAAATATTTTCGTTTTATTATCATGGATAAGGTAACAACACTTTAGTTTTGTACAAAAATGATATTTTTATGTAAAAAATTCGGAAATGCAAATTTTATCTGATTTCGAATAAATCTGCGTCTAGCCATGCGGGGAATTTTTCACGGAAATTCTCTAAAGATTCTTTATCAAGTATTTTTGTAATAATAGATTCTGTGTTCATTGGTAGTTCGATAATCGTTTTTCCTTTGAAGTCAATTAAAGCAGAATTACCTTTGTAAAGAATTCCGGTACCGTCTTCGCCTATCCGGTTTACGCCACAAACGTATGATTGATTTTCTATTGCCCTTGCTTTCAATAAGATTTCCCATGCAGTAGAGCGGGACTCCGGCCAATTGGCCGGACAGATCAACAAATCATATTCCTTGTTCCGGTTTCGTGTCCAAACAGGAAAACGGAGATCGTAACAAATTATCAGGCAAATATTCCACCCTTTGTAAGTAATAATTAATTTTTGATCGCCGGCAGTAAAATAATTATTTTCTTCACTCATTCGGAAAAGATGGCGTTTGTTGTAGTAATAAGCATTTCCTTGAGGAGTAATGAAGAATCCCCTGTTGAAAATCTTTCCGGAATCGTTATCTTTTGCTAAAAAACTTCCGCATAAAGCAAAATCGTATGTTTTAGACCATGTGCGAATGTTTTGGATGGTATTACCTTCGTTGGTTTCAGCCAAATGCTCGCTTTGCATCGAAAATCCGGTGGAAAACATTTCGGGAAGAACTACTAAATCGCTTTTTCCGGCAATTTTTTCTAATAAATGCCCGTAATACTTTATATTCTGTTTTTTATTTTCCCATGTAATTTCCGATTGAAGAAGGCTTATACGCAAATTATTCATAATGAAATATATTAAAAAAAATGATTATCGTAATTTTTGAATCCTTTCCAGCAACGCCACATTTTCCACGTGATGAGTATGCGGAAACATGTCGACCGGTTGAACAGCGCTTACCCTGTACCTGCCGTTCATCAGACTCAAATCGCGCGCTTGCGTAGCTGGATTGCAACTCACATAAACGATCTTGCGGGGAGCGGCAAACAGGAGGGTTTCGATGACATCGTCGTGCATTCCCGCCCGAGGCGGATCGGTAACAATCACTTCGGGACGTCCGTATCTTTCAATAAAATCCCTGTTCAACAAATCTTTCATATCGCCGGCAAAAAACAGCGTATTGCCGATAGCATTGATTTCCGAATTTACCCTCGCATCCTCAATCGCTTCAGCAACATATTCAATCCCGATTACCTGTTTGGCTTTCCCTGCAATAAAATTAGCGATAGTACCCGTACCCGTATACAGATCGTAAACCAATTCGCTACCGGTCAAGCCGGCAAAATGGCGGACAACCTTGTACAAATTATACGCCTGTTCGCTGTTTGTCTGATAAAAGGACTTGGGGCCGATTTTGAAGCGCAACCCTTCCATTTCCTCGAAAATATGGTCCTTCCCCCTAAAAACATGAACCGTTTGATCGGTTATCGTATCGTTGGCTTTCGAATTGACAATATACAACAAGGACGTGATCGCCGGAAATTTTTCCGCCAGGTGATTCAACAAATCCTCCCTCCTTTCCCTGTCGTCCCCGTAAAACACGACGATTAGCATGACCTCGCCCGTCGTGGAAGTCCGGATGATAATATTACGCATCAAACCCGTCTGATTCCTCAAATCGAAAAACGAATAATTGTTTTCCAATGCAAAAGTTTTGACCGCGTTGCGTATCCGATTGGATATGTCGTCCTGCAACCAGCATTTGCGAATGTCCAGAACCTTGTCGAACATGCCGGGAATATGGAATCCCAAGGCGTCCATATTATCGAACTGACTGCCCGACTGAATTTCCTCGTCCGTCATCCAACGTCTGTTGGAAAAAGTAAACTCCAGCTTGTTGCGGTAAAAGTATGTTTTTTCCGAACCCAGAATCGGGGAAATTTCAGGCAATTCGATTTTTCCAATACGGGTAAGATTATCAACCACTTGCTGTTGCTTGTAGCGGATTTGCTCCGAATAAGGCAGGATTTGCCATTTGCATCCCCCGCAAATGCCGTAATGCTCGCAAACGGCTTCTACCCTTTGCGGGGAATATGCATGGAATTGAACGGCCTTTCCCTCGGCGTAGCTGTTTTTCTTTCGGGTAAGTTGGATATCAACTACATCGCCGGGAACAACGAAAGGAACAAAAACAACTCCTTCATTGTGCCTGGCAATGGCTTTCCCTTCGGCAGCAATACCTGTAACAGGAATTTTCTCCAACAGAGGCAAAGGCTTCTTCTTGCTCATTTTTTTTAATAGTCAATTTTCAAATAGTCAATATATCGGCTTTATCAGATAGCCATACGCATAAACATCGTCCACCAGCCGATACTTGTCCAGAGGAGCAGCTCCCCAGCTGTTGTCGCCGCCGAGTCCCGTTTGCTTCAAGTCAATATTGACAGCCAGGATTTTCCTCCTGTCCACATCTATCGGATGTTGTTGCTTTTTGGTTAGTCCGGAGTCAAAATCTTCATCCAAATTATGTCGGGCATTGAAACAGATCAAATTATCCACAGCTTCGAAACGAATGCCTTCCCCCTTTTCATTGGTGAAAGAGACATGGCGAACGTCGGTACGATAGCCGTTTTCCTGCGGACGGATGTAGTCGAACCCCAAGTCGTCTACGACTGTCTTGTATTTCCCGACAAAAGCCGATGTATTACGGTCGTTATAATTTTCCCAGGGGCCGCGACCGAAATATTCCACATGGACGAAAGAAGGCGGAAGCTGCATTTTCATTCCGAAACGAAGCAATTCGGGATGCTTCTTGCCGGTCATGTCCAAACTCGCGGCAATTTTTACAGAAGCATCTTTATAAATTTGATATTCAACAGTATAAGGAATATCCAGATAGCTGATTTTTTGTTTTACCGTTACAACAGCGCTTCCGTCGGGATTTTTTTGGAGATTCATGTCCAAAACTTCGAGCATATCGCCGGCTGTACGCCAGACATTGGACGTCCGCTGCATGTTACGCCCGTAATCGTTATCGGTGAAAGCCCGCCAGAAATTGGGCGTAATGGCTTGTGTAAGCAATGGTTTTCCCTTGAAGGCATATTGCTCCAGCCATCCGCTGCGCTTGCCGATTCTTCCCTTGACATCGCCGCTTGTAAACAGGACGGCATCATCGGTTTCTTCCACCAGCAAATCGCCATGGGACGGGACGGATCGGACGGGTCGAGCGGCCAAACGGAACTGTTCTTCAGCGACCGTATGCCCGACAGGAAGTAAATCCGAAGCCTCTTTGTTGAGCGCTTTCAGCACGATAAAATATTCTTTATCAGGCGAAATCAACGCGCGGTTATAGGGGATCCGAATGTTTTTAACTGTGGACGGCCGGACATCGACAGCCTGCAAGCGTCCCGACTCGATCACGTTTCCGTTTTCAGACAATTCCCAAATAAAATCATAAGCATTCAGATTGGTGAAAAGCAGATGATTTTGGAGAGCAATCAGGCCTTGTGCATCCAAATCCACCGGTTTCATCCGGATGGGCTGGTAAACTTTTTTCACTTCATGCAAAGCGGGATGAATCGTCCGGTCAGCGTTAATCAAACCGTTGGCACAAAAGTTTTCGTCGTGCGTCCAGCGGTGACCGCCTGCATCGCCGCCATATATCCAATACTTACGGCCCTGACCATCCCATCGGGCCAGTCCCTGGTCAACCCAGTCCCATATAAAACCGCCCTGCAGGACAGGATATTGCATAAAGGCGTCCCAGTATTCCTGAAAATTGCCGGTACTGTTACCCATTGCATGAGCGTATTCGCATTGAATATACGGACGGTAGATGTCCGCTTGGGCGGCATAGCGAATCATGTCGTCAATTCGTGCATACATGGGACAAACGATATCTGTAAACGGATTTTCTCCTGCACGGTTGCATTGTACGGGACGTTTGGCTTTATCATTTGCTTTCAGCCAGTGGTAGGTTGCTTCATAATTAGGGCCGAAATCGCTTTCGTTTCCCAGCGACCAGTTGATGATGGATGGAAAATTCTTGTCCCGTTCAAACATGCGGATGGTTCGGTCCAGGTGTTGTCCTTTCCATTCTTCCAGGAAAGAAGGATGGCGGTTGCGGTCGAAACCGTCCAGGCCATGGGCTTCGATGTTGGCTTCGTCGACAACGTAAAAACCGTATTTATCGCACAGTTGGTAAAATTCGGGCGCCTGAGGGTAATGGCTGGTACGGATAGCGTTGATGTTGTTTTGTTTCATCAATTTCAAATCTTTCAGACGGGTGGTTTCATCGACGTAATGTCCGAAAAGCTCGTGATGTTCATGCAGATTCACTCCTTTGATTATCAATGGTTTTCCATTAAACAGCATCTGATTGTTCCTGATTTCCACTTTCTTGAAGCCTGTTTGACAACCGGCCCATTCACGTGTTCCCGTATTGTCGGACAATTCAATCGTTAGCGGATAAAGATGGGGATATTCGGCGCTCCATTGCAGCGGATTTTTTACCGAGGTGGAAAAAGAAACGGTTTTCTTTCCTCCGGCAGGAATATTTGCAATTGTAATGTCTTTTGAAATGATTTTTTTTCCGTTTTTGTCCGATAAAGTTATTTTTAAATGATTTGCTTCGGATGGGGATGTATTGAAATTGCGAACGGTTATGTCAACACTGAAGTTCCCGTTTTTATAATTATCATCCAAGTCGCCGACTACAAAAAAATCGTCGATGGAAATTTTGGGGCGGGCAATCAGCAAAACATCTCTTTCAAATCCGCTCAAGCGCCAAAAATCCTGGTCTTCAAGGTACGAAGCGTCGCTCCATTTAAATATTTGTACCGCCAGCAAGTTTTTTCCTGCCTGGAGATAGGGAGTAACGTCAAATTCGGCTGCGGTCTTGGACGCTTTTGTGTAACCTATTTTATGTCCGTTCAGGTAGATGGTGGCTGCTCCTGCAATGGACCCGAAATGGAGAAATATTTCCTTGTCTTCGAACGATTGCGGGACTTCGAAACGGGTGCGGTAGCTGCCAATGGGTAAATCGTCGTTATCCACAAAAGGGGGATCCACCGGAAAAATGTATTGGATATTGGTATAAACCGGAATCCCAAAGCCTTGAGTTTCCCAACTTCCGGGAACTTGGATGTCTTTCCAGTCCGAATCGTCCAGGCCCGGTTTGTAATAATCGACGGGACGCCGCGAAACGTTTTCTGCAAATTTGAATTTCCATGTCCCGTTCAAGGATTTTACAAAGGACGATTCAAACTTGTTGTCTTTTTGTAATTCATGCAAGTCTGCATAGGGAATGAAATAGGCCCGCGCGGGTTCTTTTCCTTCATCCGACAAGGCCGGATTTTCCCAGTAATTGTTCCGGGCAAAAGTCACGGAAGTAATAAAAACGGATAATAATAATAAATGTTTCATATGTAAATGAGTAAACGAGTTGACGAGTTGACGAGTAAACGGGTTGACAAGTGACAAGTGACGAGTTGACGAATATTCATTTTCATGCTTTTGGGTGTTTGTTAAACATGTTTGTTTCATGATATAAAATATTTAAGCGTTTTACTTTTTGTTCTTGACCAGGGACATAAGTATGAAAACAATGATAATCAAACTAATACCCAATAAAAGGTGTCCCAGCCAATGAAAAAAAACGATAGACAGTAAGGAGATGAACAGCAGGGAGTAGGGCCATTCGTTTCCTTTCCATCGAAAATTTTTGAATTTCAAGGAAAACATGGGTAATTCCGAAACCAGCAACAGACAGAAAGTGACCAGCAATACCGGCAGCAAGGATAGGAAAAATATAGGATGCAGATCGGTAAAAGGTTGTATGGAGGGAATAAGGGAAGCCCAGAAGAGCGCATTGGCCGGTACAGGCAATCCCAGGAACGAAGTCGTTTGGCGGGTATCAATATTGAATTTTGCCAGTCGCAAAGCTGAAAAGACAGGCAGAAGAAAGGCAATAAACGGAAGTGCGTAAGGCAAATCAACGGGAAATTGTTCCAGGTAAATGTAAACAATACATCCGGGCGCTAAACCAAAACTGACAATATCGGCGAGGGAATCCAATTCTGCTCCGATTTTGGAATAAGCTTTTAACAAGCGGGCGGCAAATCCGTCCAGAAAATCGAAAACGGCCGCCAAGGCAATAAACACGAATGTTCCTGTGTAATTGTTCTGATGTAGAGCCATTACGCAGGCCATACTTCCTGCCAGCAAATTCAGGCAGGTGATAAGATTGGGAATATTCCGCATACAAAAATAAATTAAAACAAGGGATTAATCCCCTTGTTACTGTCTGAGTTGTGCAATAACCGTCTGATTTCCCCTGACTTTTTCATCCAACTGTACTTTGATTTCGGAGTCAAGCGGTAAAAACAAATCCACTCTTGAACCGAATTTAATAAAGCCCAATTGTTCGTTGATCCGGCATTTTTGATTGGGTTTGGCATAAGTCACAATCCGTTTAGCCACAGCTCCCGCAATTTGCCTGACCAGAATCTGCTCTCCGTTATCCCGTTGAATAACGATCGTGGAACGCTCGTTTTCCGTACTTGACTTGGGAAGATACGCCGCCATGAAACGCCCGTTTTGATGCGAAGAATGGATAATCGTACCGTCTACAGGTATCCAATTGACGTGAGCGTCAAAAACATTCATGAAAATAGAAACCTGTATTCTTTTATCCCGGAAATATTCATTTTCCATAACTTCTTCAATTACTACAATTGTACCGTCGGCCGGCGCTACTATTTTATTTTCACTGTTTTCTTTAAACAAACATTTAGGACGCCTGAAAAAATTGATTATTAAGGAAAATAACCCTATGGAAACAAATAAAACAAAGTAAAAAAGTAATGATTTTCCTACTAAATAATAAACAGTGGTATTAACCAATACCAAGATAATAAAGCAATAAACAATAATATGGTAACCTTCTTTGTGGATATTCATATTGCGACACTCGTATTCATTCTTACAAAGGTAGTGCAAAAATATTTAAAATTAAAAATAGGACGGAAAAAGATAAAAAATTAGCCAACAATCCGAGCTTTACTATAACCGGCGTTTATCAGGATATCTTTTATTTTATTTCTAAGATCGCCTTGAATGATTATTTCATTTTCTTTAGCAGAACCTCCAACTCCGCATTTGGTTTTTAGAAATTTTCCAAGTTTCTGCAAATCTTCTTCTTTGCCTGTAAAACCGGTTATCAGAGTCACTTGTTTACCTCCACGGCTTCTTTTATCCAAAGAAATACGCAACATTTGTTTTTCATTGGGAAGCGTGTCCTGTTCACCTCTGTTTTCCGTTTCGTATTGAAAATCAGGATTGGTCGAATAAACCACATTCAACCGTTCTTTCCATTTGTTATTTTTCATGTTGATGCATTTAAAAAACAGGACAAAATTAGATGAAAATTTTGGATAGTTTATAGACAGTAAAAACTTAAATTTTATTTATTCGGCCATTAGAAATGAAAAATAAACGAAATATAAAAGCTGCAAGTACATATCATCGTCTGTCATTTGTGTATTCGTGGCTTAAAAGGACTTTTTTATTACCACGAATACACGAACCAGGTAAATGCCTTCTGGCAGGTGAGCGACGAAGAGGGTTTCTGTTTCGCCTGCAACTAATGCCAATCGCTTGGACAGGGAAGCATACCGATCAAATTTTTTACGTAGAAAAACATTGGTAAATTCCTTAATTAATAGCTTCCGAACTGATGATTTTTCTTGTTTCCATCGCTTTGTTAAACGCCAGGGCGGTGGAATTGCTTTTCAATAAAAAAGCGCTGAGCAAGGCATTCGTATGCATTCGCTCCCCGTTAACTTGTTTACTTGTCACTTGTTCACCCGTTTCCAATAAAAAACCTTATCTTTGCAGTATAAAACAATAAAGCATGAAGAAATATATTTCGGACTGGACTGTCAAGGAGAACACCTCCATTCACGCCCATTATTGTCTCTTGAAATTGGTATCCGGCGAAACATTTCCGGAAACCTTGCCCGGACAATTTGTGCAGGTTCGGGTGGACGATTCGTCCGCTACCTTCCTTCGCCGTCCGATATCCATTCACTTTGCAAACACTGCGGACAGGGAACTTTGGCTGCTCATTCAACGGATCGGCAAGGGAACGCGCAAACTCTCCGAACTCAAGCCCGGCCAAAAACTGAACCTCATTCACCCCCTGGGAAAAGGCTTCTCTATTCCCGACACAAAAAATAAACGACTGCTCCTGATTGGCGGAGGCGTCGGCGCAGCCCCTCTCCTCTACCTGGGCGCTTACCTGAAAGAAAATGGTTTTCAACCCGCCTTCCTGCTGGGAGCGCGAAGCGAGAAGGACCTGCTTCAATCGGAAGAATTTGGAAAATACGGAGACGTTTATCTCGCCACCGAAGACGGAAGTCGCGGAGAAAAGGGATTTGTCACCGCTCATTCGCTTCTTCAACGCGAAAAAGCCGATTTCCTGTACGCCTGCGGCCCCAAACCGATGATGCTCGCCGTTGCGAAATACGCCGCACAACAGGCAATCCCCTGCGAAGTATCGTTGGAAAACTCAATGGCTTGCGGAATCGGCGCCTGCCTCTGTTGCGTGGAAAAAACAAAAAAAGGCAACGTTTGCATCTGTACGGAAGGTCCCGTATTTAACATCAATCAATTGACATGGCCAATTTAAATATCGACATCGGAAAATTACACTTGAAAAATCCCGTACTGACGGCTTCCGGCACGTTCGGCTATGGAACTGAATATGCCGACTTTATGGATTTGTCCCGAATCGGCGGCGTCATCGTGAAAGGCACGACCCTTCACCCCAGGGAAGGAAACGATTACCCGCGAATGGCGGAAACGCCTTCGGGAATGTTGAACGCGGTCGGACTGCAAAACAAGGGCGTGGATTTTTTCATTTCGGATATTTACCCGCAAATCCGCGATGTGGACACGAATATCATCGTGAACGTAAGCGGTTCGACCATTGAAGACTATGTCGCCTGCGCCGAAAAAATCGGCGAACTGGAAAAAATTCCCGCCATCGAACTGAATATTTCCTGTCCCAACGTGAAACAAGGCGGAATGGCTTTCGGAACGACTTGCGCCGGTGCATCCGAAGTCGTAAAAGCCGTCCGCAAAGCCGTCCGCAAGACCCTGATCGTCAAGCTGTCGCCCAATGTAACCGACATTGCCGAAATTGCGAAAGCCGTTGAAGCAGAAGGGGCAGACTCCGTTTCCTTAATCAACACTTTAATGGGAATGGCAATCAATATCGAAATGCGCAGGCCCGTATTATCGACAGTTACAGGTGGATTGTCGGGGCCTTGCGTCAAGCCGGTCGCCCTGCGCATGGTTTATCAGACCAGCCGCGCCGTAAAGATCCCCGTTATCGGACTGGGAGGAATATCCGGCTGGCAGGACGCCGTCGAATTTATACTGGCCGGAGCAACAGCCATTCAAATAGGAACTTACAATTTTATCGATCCCACCGTATCCCGAAAAGTAGGGGAGGGGATCAACGCCTATTTGGACAGGAACGGTTTTCGATCCGTCGGCGAACTTGTCGGAGCAATGGAACGCGGATGACGCGGATGGGGCGGATTCAATTATTTATAAAATTATTCACTCAAAAGCCAATCAACAACATTCAAGTGTTCCATGCCGTCAATTTCGGCGGTAAGATTATCGGTTGAAATAATGTACTTGGGATAATTGTCGGCAATGGCGATTAAAGGTCTGATTTCGCGTTCCGCTGTTTGCGGGTCAACCATTGACCAAATCACTTGATAGTATTATAAACATTTTGCACATATTTGTTTTGAATGTCCGCACCGAGTTTTCGAAACATAACGCCCTGTTGCAAAGAAGTTTCGTAGAGGTAATTTCTGAAAAGTCCGTATTTGTCAAAATGTCCGGTTTGCTGTGCCGTGCAAAATTCGGCAAATGAAAACGGCAAAACGTGTATCGTAATGTAACGCCCCGACAGTAGCGTTGCCAAATCGTTCGACAAAAAATAAGCGTTTGACCCCGTTACATAAAGGTCAATATTCGCTTCCACAGACAGTCCGTCAATAAGACGTTCAAAACCTGCAATTTGCTGCGGTTCATCAACGAAAATGTAATTCAATTCATCTTTTTGAAGTTTGGAAATAATATGGTCATAAACCGTTTTCCAATTTACATTTTCTTCAAAAACCGGCTTTTCAAAGATTGTACGACTGAATACAGTCGTCTGAAACGCCCGAATTTCGCCATTTGCTGGCTGCTGTTGCCTTTCTGCTGTTTCAAAGAGTAAACTTTTTTCAGGGAAAGACAGCGCGTTGAATATTTATTCATGTTTACGCTTGCGTATGTCGCCAATTATTTGTAATATTGCACCGTATTGCTGTCGGTTAAGTTTGTCCGATAATTTATCATTGTTCTTTATGTCCTGATAATCAAAAAGATACGAAACGTTATCAATATAAACAATCGATAGTCAATATTTTATTTCAAATTTAAACAGTTTCTTGATTAAAATAAAATTGTCATTATG
>JAISOJ010000112.1 GCA_031275735.1 Dysgonamonadaceae bacterium | reverse complement strand
TTATAGATTTCATCAACTTCCGTAAAATACGGCTCGCAAATGTCGTGTTCTATAATCTCAAAATTTGGATTGTCTGCCAAATAACTGATATTTCGTTTGTTGCCTGTGAAGTAATTGTCGAGGCAAACAACATTGTTGCCCTCGCTTAAAAGCCGCTCGCACAAATGAGAGCCGACAAAACCCGCGCCGCCTGTTACTAAAATTCGTTTCATATTTCCAACACTTTTTTGCCGTTTTCGTTAATAATCAGCTTCTTACTCTCAAGTGTTTCAACCAATGCAAAGCTATTGTAAAACGGCTCAACTGCTAAATACCGCTCTTTGTAGTTTTCATTTCCTTGTTTGTTAATGTGAAACCAACTGCCATTATCTTTGGCTGTGGCGAAATTTTTGTGAAACACGCCTAAATCCAAAAACTCTTTGTTGTTGATTGGAGTGCCGTTTGTATCAATGTGTTTGAAAAATCCGTTTGACTGTTTCACGCAAGCAGTGCCGTCTTTGTAATCGCCTGCATACAGGTAGTTTTCTGTGTAAATTCTATTTCCCTGCAAATCAATATGAAAATAGAGGTTGTCAAAATCTCTGACGGTGCAAATATTTTCCTGAAAATTGCCTGTCCAAGCGTAATTCTGCGGATAATCTCTTTCGCCTTTTCCATTAATATGAAACCAATTTTGCCCTTGAATGACGGCGGCACGATTACAGTAAAAGCCGAAAGTGCGGTCGTATCTTTCGGAATACAGCGGATTGCCATTACTGTCAATATGATACGCGCCTGTTTCATCTTTTACGGGCGCAAGTCCGGGTGCGTGGAATTTCAGGACTTCAATGAAGTTCTTGTTGAAAATCTTATAAAATCAACCACTTGCAGAAAATACTCCGTATTCCAAATATCCATTTCGGCAGGATTTTTGATAAACGGGCGAACGTCGTTTTTTACGGCTTTTATGTCCGTTTTCAAAATATGTTCTTTCAACAGGTTTTTGAAATTTTCGGGCGTAAAATCGCTTTCCGAAATGTGATTGAGTTGTAAGGTACGTTGCTTTAAATGCTTGAAATTCAGAGGAACGTTATTCCTGACATACCACTCAAAATCGTACCAGTCGCGCCCTTTCACCCTGCCTTTCCAGTTACGGAACAGCAAAGCGTGCATCTTTCCTGCATATAAATCCGGAAGCGTATAGCGCCGCACCATGAACGAAAACGGCAGCATCAGCAGTTTGTGTTCCGTTTCAAAGCCCAAAGGAGGCAACGTGTCCACTTCTATTTTGATTTTCACACTCTTTTCGGTTGTAAATTGCAAGTTATAAACCTCTGTCGTGTCTTTCAGAAATGCTGATTTCACGTTTGTAAGCGTTTTTTTGTCTTTTTTTGTGATATTGACCTCTCGCCCCAACACCTTAAATTCAGCGATTATGGCATCGAAATAATTCTCTAACCGAAAATTCTCATCGGGTTGCAAGAGCGAAAAATCCATATCTTCGGAAAACCGTTGCAAGCCGTGAAAAATCCGCAGGCAAGTGCCGCCGTAAAAGGCTGCTTTATTGAAGAAACCGCCACGATACAGCCCAGCAAGCGCGATTTGTTGCATTACCTCATGCAGGGCGTTGGTTTTGTCGTCCTTTGTTCTTATCTCGTAGCGAGATAGCATTGATTCAAAAATTGAGTTGGGCATACTCCGTTATCCTTTTATTTCTTTGGTTGATAAAACTCATAACTTTTTCTTTATATGCTAAATAACTTTCTTTGTCTTTAATCTCTACAAATTCGGGAGATTTTTTAACATTATCAAATTCTATCCAAGATTTTATATTCCTTTTGTCGTCAACTAAATCTTGTAACAAAAAGAAATCAACATAATTTTCAAATCTGACAAACAATTCAAAGAAATTTTTGTTTTGCAATAAAATATCAAATAAAACACTTTTCTTATTTAGATAAAACAGTCGAATACATTCCAAAGTCATATCAAATCTGTCGTTTAATAAGCATCCACGCGCCTTATTAATACTGTTATTTCTTGGAAAAATCAGATATGCTCCAATAGTAGAACCTGCATCAAAAAGTTCATTTACTTCGTTTGGAATTATATTCGTTATAGTAGAATAACGTATCCAGCCTTTGTACGAATGAGTTATCGCATCACTGCTAAATTCACCGAATTCTGATTCAAAAAAATAGCCATTTGAATCTTCTGATGATTTTAATTCCCAAACCTTACCATTCGGTAATGGCTTACTCCACAGTATTTTGTGATATTCTTGAAGTTTACGGCTATGTCCGTCCGGGTCCTTTCCATTTGAATCGTAATAGAAATTAAATTTTGTATCAATCATTTTTTTATTTTTTTTTGTAATTCATGATTTTATTCTTTAAAAAATTCAATAACAATCCCAATTCCTCCTTCTTCTTTCCCGCCTCTGTACACTGCCTGATTATTTCACAGTCAACCCTTTGCAACCCTGAAAAATCAATCCGCAAATCCTCTTCCAAATAAACCTGCATTGCTTTGACGGATTGCAGTCGCAAATTCGGCGTTGCCAAAATCGTATCACACAATGCTGTTTCGGGCTTAGCAATCAAGTAGGTATATTCATTTTCAACCGTTTGCTGATTTATCCCGATTGAATAATATTTCTGCGGAACGGTAACGTATTCAAACCGCCCGACAGTATTTTCATACTGCTTCGCCCGCTTGAAAGTGGCAGAACGCACAGCATAAACCTTTTCGGGTATCAAGCCGTAAAACGCCAAAGCCGTTTCAAACGAAACGTATGACGGTCCGTACAAATGATTGGCTATCAGTTCGGTCGATAGCGGCTTGCGGCTGATTTTCGGCGAAACAACATACAAACCCTTCTTCAAGCGGATAATATCGCCACACCTTTCCATCGCCGCAATTTTGTCATTGGGCGAGCGGTAATCTCGCAACTGCTCCGACAGAACCGCATGATTAACAGGTATATTGCCATATTGTTCCAAATCAATCATCATCTTTTCAATTAAAAAATCGCTGTAAAGATAGTAATTTTTACATAGATAATGGATTTATATTCGATTTTCAATGCAAATTTTACTGTTTATGCTTTTTGAAAATTAAAACAGTCTGTAATTCATTGAATTGTACTCCATTTTGAAAAACAAAACCTGCCTGTTGAACAAGGTTTATGTACTCTGTTGAAGTTCTTTCATAACTCTCGCACATTACAGCCATATTCAAAGAAAGCAATGATAAATCAATGCTGATTTTGTCGCTGCAATTTTCGATCACATACAGAGTTCCGCCTTTTGGAATAGTCAAGATTTTGCCACGCCGTTAAATGTTCGCCTGCCCAATTCATACAGGCATATTTCAACCTGTCGGGGTGCGTTTCGGTAAGTAGTTTCGATTTTTTCGTCAAAGCATATTGATTGTCGGATTTGTTCAGATAACCAACGTTGCATAAAGCGTTTAGTAAATGAGTTAAAGTTTGCTCGCTGGCTTGCAATTTCTGCGACAAATCTTTTGCCGATTTCGGAACTATTAAAGCATCAAACAAATTTAACTTGCAAGCCGCATTGACGGCAAGGTATTTCCAATGTTCTGTGAACATATTTTTGAGTTCATTCTTCATACTTTCCGTTTTTAAAGATTAAACCACCGAGATATTTTACCCAATCATCTTTGGGATAGATTTTTCCATTGATACTGAAATGATAGTGAGCAATCAGTAAATCGTGTGTAACAAAGACAGTTATGCCATTTTCTTTCGTGTTTTCAGTCAGAAAATCGGTCATTTTTTCGTTAAATTGCTCTGTAATAGCAATGCCCGGGATGTCTATATTATGGGTAATTCTGTAATAGAGTTCATCGAAACCCTCTGTCAAAAAGAATTTACCTGCAACTTGGTCGTCAGAAATATGCAGTCCGGGGTCGCCAAGTTCATGCGATTTTGTGATTTCAAGCGGTTTGCCGTACCCTTTGGCGATATATTCAGCCGTCTGAACACACCGCTCGACAGGACTTGTAAATATTTTGTTGATTTTCAGTTCCGACAAACTATTGCCAAAATTCAATGCCCGTTCTTTGCCTGTTTCGTTCAACAAAACATCGTTTCCAAACTCGCCTGCGGGAATTTTGTCACGGTCGGCGTGGCGGATAAGTAATGACAACTTATCTTTTTCAGAATATTGCTTTACAATCTGTTCTAACATAGCGGTTTTCTCATATTACAAGTTTTACACAATGCCACATTCTTATAATTCTCAACAAGCCGTTTATAAGTTAGACTTGCCAAAACTTCCTGAATGGTCGTGTTTTCGATATTTCCGAAATCGCCGAGCGATTGCCGCAGGTTATCGGGGGTGCAGCAGGGCGAAATTTTGCCTGTCGCCGAAATCCACAGTTCGCGTTCAAGAAACGGACATTCGTAACTTTCGGGGACTCCTGTCTGTTCGTTGTCGGTAAGCGGGACAATATTCTCCAACAAAACTTTCTCGCCATTGGGTTTGCGGTATTTTTCCTGCGCCCCGTATGCCTGTTTGACATATTCATTCCATTTTGCAACGCTTTCTTTCGTGGATTTCATCGAAAGCGGTTTTATTTCATCGAAATGTGTCCAAAGGTGGTGTCCTTTTACTCTGTCAACACCTAACACTGCTGCAAGTTTCACAATATCAGCCAACTCGCGCATATTATTTTGCATAAAAGTCAGTTGGAAAGTGATACGGCTGTAATATCCTGTTTCTACAAAATGTTGATTTCTAAAAGCAATCAATTTCTTTGTGTTTCCCAACGTTTTACTAAAATTCGAGCCGGTCATTATTTTTTCGGAAGTTTCGGCAGTCGCACCGTTCCAAGAAATTTTTATGTCGGTTGTGTTCGGGATTATGATTTTTGCCCATTCTTCCGCTGTCTTTTTGGGAAAAGTGCCGTTAGTTGTGAGGTTAATTTTGATATTGTATTGTTCGGACAACTCAAAAATCTTTTCTATTTCGTTGTACAGCAACGGCTCGCCCATTGTTGAGGGGATAATTTCTTTTACGCCGAGTTTTGCCGCCTCGTTAAAAATTCGTTCTACAAGTTCAAACTTCATCAATCGGCGTTTTACGCCGGTTTTTACAAAAAGTTCTTCCTTGAATTTGCTGTACGGACTGTGTTCTTCGCACATGATACAGTGCAAATTACAGTCTTCGGGGTTGGTGTCGAGTGTGATACGCCACAGTTTATTTTGTTCTAACATTTTCAAAATACTTTATAAGTTCAACGCAATGAGTTTCAATATCAGGCACTTTGCCATCTTTGGAATACAAATAACCGCGGTTGCCGAAACTGTGCATTTCTTCGGGGTGTTCAATCGCCCACTGCATTTGTTCGGCAAGTGAATTTATGTTGCGGTGTTCAAACAGCAAACCGTTGATTTTGTGATTGACATATTCGCACATTCCACCGTAATTTGCCGTAATTACAGGCACTTTGCACGCCTGCGCCTCGTGAATGACAAGCGGCGAGTTTTCCGCCCAAATTGACGGCACAACAATACAATCCACATTTGCAAATACCGTATCAGCCAAGTTTTTGTTCACATATTCGCCGCAAAACTCAATCGGGTTTTGCGAAGATTCAGCCATTTGTTTCAATGCCTTTGTGCTTTGTCCGTTTTCCCTGCCGAAAATTTTGAGCGTAGCAGGCTGTGTGATTTTCTTAAATGCTTCAATCAGCAGATTAACGCCTTTCGCGGGGATATGCGTACCAATATAACCGAAAGTGTAATTTTTCTTTTCCTGCGATTTTTCGGTTTGTTGTAGATATTCAGTTGGAAATCCGTAATCAAGATAAATGATTTTGTTTTCGGGTATTCCAAAATCTGTAATAAAACGGTTGCAAAGGTATCGGGCAGGGACAACAAACAAATCCACTTTATTGTTAATCGCTTTTGTTTCAATCATTCTACGATTTACCCAATTACTCCACGCTGCAATATCTTGCTCTCGTTCCGTTTCTTTTCCACTGAAATATACTTCGTAACAATCACATGCACATTTGCGGTCATCTTGTCTATTACAAACCTGAAAATTATTTACCTTTCCGATACTGCGGGTTAAAAACTGCCCGCGAGGACACATTAGCCAATAGTCGTGTAACATAAACACAATTGGAATTTTCAGTCTGTTGAGTTCATCAATAAGTCCTGTTGAAAGGTGGTTGAGGTGTCCGATATATGCAATGTCAGGTTTCAGTTGTTTTAATAATTTTGCAAAAATATTATCTATCTCTTTGTGTCGGTATCCGTCTTTGCCCTGCGGATTATTGACAATGTACAAATCTAAATTTTCGCTTTGTTTTTCGTGGCGAATGGAAAAATCAGGTGCATACAGATTTTCTTCGCGTGTGAAAACCGATATTTTGTGCCGTTTCGACAATTCATTACAAACCGATTGGCTGTACACTTCCGAGCCTGCGTTATAGATTGGCGGATAGCCGTGTATGATTTTTAGAATGTGCATGATTCTGTATTTTTAATCGTTGAATAATTACCATTCCTCTCCATAAATTTCTGACTATCAACGTTGATTTGGCACAGAGCATTATTTACCCCAACTTCTAATATTCTATCGGAGTAACTGTGTCGGCTTTTGCTATTGTCAAAAAACCTGCCTATACAATCTACCATAAATATACGAACCTTTTATTATTTCGTTGTGTTCGGTAACAAATTTTATTTCAGATGATATACCTGTTTTATTGCGACTGCAAAAGTAGTCAAAATCAAGTAAATTAACAGAAATATCATTAAAACCGGTATCATTTTGTCCTTCTATTTTTGTGGCTTGCAGGATTTTCCAACGAAACGGCTTGAGGTCATTGATAAGTGGTGTTAGTCTCTCGTCATGGTTGAATTTAGACACAACGGTGTTGATTTTTAATTGAACACCAAAGCAATGACAAGCGGTTGCAATATTTTTCAAATCATTTACAGACAACGGATTGCTTGATTGATTGCTGCCAATTTTGATATTTGTTTCGGGATTGCAGCTATCAACACTCACAGCCAAAATATCCAAATAAGGTGAAATGTTTTTAATCCACTCAAAATTAATTTGACTGCCATTGGTAACAATACTCGTTTCAAATCCAACGGATTTTGCATATTGTATCAATTCGCTAATATGCGACACAAGTGTTGGTTCGCCTCCGGCAAAATTAATTTTACGAAATTTTCCGCTTGCAGCCAAATGGCGAATAAGTTCAATTTGTTCGCTTTTCGACAATCCTTTACCCTGTATATCGTTAAACTTGGCAAAGCAGTACTTGCAATTGAAGTTGCAAGCCTTTGTGAGATGGAAATTTACTGTTGTTATCATATCAATTGATAATTAGCGGGTTATTAAAAAATTTCTGCCCGAACATACATTCGTTTATATCCCGCCAATAGCTGGAAATTAACAAATGCCCCTTGACTATCGACAGTCTTTTGCCGGAATCGAACAGCAGCATAAGCGCAGTTCCACCTTTAAAAATATAGTCCAGTTCCGATTCGGACAAACCCTCCGGAAGCATCAATGCTCTGATTACCTTTTCAACAAGGATTTTATCAACCTTACCGGATTTAGATACCTTTTCAATCCATTCTTTTGTAATGCTTTCCTGACCTATCATGACTTCTAATTATTGACAGCAATTTTATTTTACTGTCGTTTTATAGTATTTATAATTTCCCGTACCATTACTTTTTTTTCCTTTCTTGCGGCATACCGAAGCATGGTACTCTCATTGACGGTATATTTCTCAAAAGTGCTGTCGTATATTGAGAATACCTCATTTCCCTGAAACGGAAAAAATTCCCTGTCCGTAGCCAAATCCACCAGTATTTTTTCCAGCGCACGAAAATAATATAGATGTCTCCACGCAGTCGCTACGCTCCTTTGGTCGACAGGACGATGCTGTTACCTAATGACCAACACGATACGCCGTCATGTCGACCGAGCGTAAGCGAGTGGAGCGACTGCGTGGAGAGACGCAGTGCACTGCGTCTCTAACTAAGAGTTGCGCGAAGCGATGATTGCCGCGCATCGCGAAGTTCTTAGTTTTTAGTTCTTTAATGCGTTAGCCCTGAAGTGGAATCAGTCCCTGTAAACAAGATAAAACGAATCAGACCATTCATTTGTGTATAAATCTTTTGCCAGAATGTTTATCGGTATTACAGTTCCAACGGGCGTGTTGTTTGCCAGATTTATGCTGAATGTGCCGGCAGAGTAGCCGCCTTGAATATGATAATAGTCGTTGGCGTTAATACTGCCGCAATAATATTGTGTTGCAGGAAAATTCGTTACATATTGGCTTTCAGACGTGAATGTAACTTTAATGCCGTCTGTCCTGCTTGTGCCGGTATTTTCCACTTTTACCAACACACTTATTCGGGTATTGCTTTGGTATGTTTCCTGGTAGCTGAATTGTAAATTAGCTCCCGTATTTTCCACCTTTACTGTGAAGCGGTCTTCCCAAACAAGTTGATTTTCGTCTGATATTTTTATTTTAACGGGAATGACAGTATTGTCGGGCGTGGAAGTGGAAACGGTGAATCTAATTGTATAGTAAGGATATACGCCTTTTCCATACATCTTGCTGTTTTTGGCAATGGTACCGTATTCACAGCCTGTATTTGGAATGAAGTTCGAAATAAAGGCGCTTTCCGTTGAAAAAAATGCTTTTACAGACCTGGCGTCGCAGGCTCCTGTGTTTTTCAGGTACACCGTCAGGCACACAGTTTCGCCCTTGTTTATAATGCCGTCCCCATTACCTGTACAACCGTTATTGTTGGCATCGTAAACTTCGCAACTGTCAAATTCTATTTTTGCCAATGCTTCAATTCCATTTGTGTCTAACGGATTGTCCCTTTCCAGACAAGCTGTGAAAATGAAAGCGCTCATTATGATACATGCGATTCGCGATATGGGTTTCATCTCAAAAATTTACGGTATAGGTTAATCCTGCTGCATTCATTTCGGGACGGGAGTACAATCCTATGTGCGAGCGTTTCCACGCTTTTTGTTCTTTGGCATTTTTGCTTCCTTTTACCAAGACGTAAATCACGTCGGATACCCAAATAATGCCGGCAGTAGCGATACAAACTGCTGATGCTATTGCTGCTCCATTGGCCAGTTGGTAGTGTTTGTCCATATCCGGCTGCTTGATTGCCTTGTGGTATTTTTCGTATTCGTTTGCCGACCATACATAACAGCCAATGCCTGCGCCAAGCAACCCGTAAGTCCATAATGCCGTCCCTACTCCGCTTTTTTCGCCGTAAGTAACCCGATGGTCGCCAAGTCCCGGAACCAGCAGCGATAACAGGGCATTTGAAGGGCCTCCCGTTCCCTTGTATTTCAATATGTTTTCATCTTGAGAGGTTTGGCTGTTTATGGTAATTCGGCTGCATTGTACCGTGAAGTTGCCCATAGGGGCGGAATGTAACAGATTATTAGCTTTTTCCGAATAAGCCTTGTATTTTTTGCCGTTCGATTCCATTCCGTTTTTATTTTTTTTGACTTGGAGGATGGCATAATCCGAACTTATCGAGTACGAGTAATTCGCTATTGATGCAACGGTATAGCCGTTTATTGAGGTTTGTTTCAGCGTTATGCGCCTGGCAAGCTGTTTTATTTTTTCCTCTAACAACGCATCGGTAAGCGTCGTATTGCAAATGAAACGGGTAGTTCCTGCCGTGTCGACAGTGCAGGTAATGCTGATCGAAGCCGGCTGCACTTCTTTCCCCGCAAGCAGTATTGTTTTTAGATTTTCGGTAATGGTTTGGTTTATAAGCATGTAATCCGAACTGTAAAAGTCTTCGTAGTCATAGACCCGATATTGCCGTTCCTGCAGGAAATGCAAGATGTCATTGATTTCGTCAATCTTTTTTTGAAGTTCGTATTTGTGTTCCGGCTTTAAAGTGATGGCGGCGAAATACGATTCTTTGGCAGCATCATAGTTCTTTTGCAGGAAGCAACGTCCTGCGTCTTGAATATGTTTTTGATATTGCTCTTCTTTCTGTTGTTTTTCGCGTTCGGTACGCAGACGTTCCTGCCGTTCTGCTTCCAGGCGCCGTTGTCGGGCTTCCTCTTCAAGCCTGAGGCGTTCCTGTTCTTCGCGCTGCTGCTGTTCGTATTCCCTGCGTTCGCGTTCCTCGCGCAACTCCCGTTCCCGTTGTTGCCGCCTGTGTTCGCGCTGTTCTCTTTCCAGTTGTTCCTGCTGCTGCTTTTTTTGTTCAAGCGCCTGTTTGATATTTTGACCGTAACCGTTAGCGGCAGAAATGGTAACGCACAGTATTGTCATTAACAGTGTTGTTTTTGGGTTTGCACTCATTCTGTCGAGATTTTAATCATTGATTTTCTGCTGCTTCTTTTAGTTTTGCGATAGTTGAATCTTCAGCAAAAAGTACTCTTAACGAAACGTTATGGCTGTCGTATTTGATGGCGAACCCGAATTTGTCTTTATCTATGTTGATATAATATTTGTTTTCGCTGCCTTCCTTTTCTAATTTGATATTGTAACGGCTTTCTATTTCGGCTTTTAGTGCATTGGCAATGCCGGCTCCCTTGTAGTAAGCGTCGCCCGATAAATTGAATTGATATTCCATTGCAATTACTTTTTCCGAAAAATGATATTCTTTGCTTGTGGATGGATAATTGTAGTATCCGTAATTGTCGTAGGAGTTTATATTTTCGTAAACAGGATTGGCAAAATAAAAGTAAGTGCCGGCAATTTCAATTTCATCCGTTATGTTTATATGGTTTGAGGAATACACGCAGTATATGCCGTTTTCGTTTGCATCGCTGTAAGCGGAACTGTTTACAATGTCCTGCAAGGTTGAAGCCGCATTAAAACCGTCGAATTTCCTGTTTGCATCTCTTGTAAAGAAGGCTTTAATAAAATCCGAAGGATTGTAATAATTGCTGATAACATGGTCGATACAAGCCGGTTGCATGTTTTCAAACTGTGGATTGACGATGTAGTTGCCCTTGCCGTCGATGAACCCGATTTTGTCGTTGCTGCCGGCGGCTGCAAAGTTTTTGACAAGGGCGGCGCCTCCTTCAAATTGCGGATTGACCGTATATTTTCCCTTTTTGTTGATAAACCCGCATGTGTTGTTGCTGATTTCGACTGCGGCTGTGCCTCCGCTAAAATTCCCTGCCGATTCAAATTGCGGATTGATGACAATTTTCCCTTCCTTGTTGATATAGCCCCACATATCCCCTTGTTTTACGGCGGCTAAACCTTCGCTGAAATCGGCGGCCGATTCAAATTGCGGGTTGATGACGTACTTTCCTTCCTTGTTGATATAGCCGTAATTTTTACCGTTGTAAACCCGCGATAATCCTTCGTGAAAATATGAGGCGTCTTTGAATTGCGGGTTGATAACTATTTTGCCTGTTTTGTCGATAAATCCGTAGTTCTCTTCGTCTTTATTCTCTTTTTTGACGGCAATTGGCGCCAAACCCTCGCTGAACATGCCTGCGGCCGGAAATTGTGCACTTATTGTTATTTTTCCGGTTTTATCGACGAATCCGGTTTTATATTCCGATTTGCTTTTTACCGTAAAGTTTGCCAATCCTTCATGGAAAGCATAGACTGTTTTTGCTTCTTTGAGCGCAAATTTTGTTTCGCCTTTTTTGTTGATGGCTGTAGGGTAGCCGTCTTCGGCAACAACGAATGCCAGGCCTTCGCTAAAGTATGTGCCGTCCGCATAAACGGGGTCTATCAGATACTTGCCGTTTTTGCCGATGTATCCGTACTTCCCGTCTTGTGATTGTACAAGAGCAAGTCCTTCGCTAAAGGCGCTGGCGGACTGAAACTGCGGGTTAATAATATACTTTCCCGTATGGTCGATATAACCCCATTTGTCGTCTGTTTGTACGGCAATCAGGTCGTATTCAAAAATGCCTGAATTGGTTGTGTTTGTGCAGGAAAACTGCACGAACGCCAAAAGCGCGAGTGTAGCGAGTTGAATTTTTAATGTATTCATGTCATTTGTTGTTAAAATT
>JAISOJ010000103.1 GCA_031275735.1 Dysgonamonadaceae bacterium | reverse complement strand
TATCCTTATTCGCTTTTGTATTGTTTCATGCGTTTCCATTTCCATTTTTTGTGGCAAAGATAACTCTTTTTTTTGAATCATCAAGCTTTTTTAAGCATGTTATTTATTGACATCTACTTAGTGATGCGAAATAAATAAAATATAACGGATTATACTATGCGTAGCGGAATTTTAAGGAAACGGAAAAGGGCTTTCAGCCTTAATTCTGCGATTTTTTTCTTACCAAAAACTCAGGTTAATAGATAATTTCTCTGTTTTTGTGAAGTGCAAAGCCAACATGCGGCGTACTC
This sequence comes from Dysgonamonadaceae bacterium, assembly GCA_031275735.1. Taxonomy (GTDB): domain Bacteria; phylum Bacteroidota; class Bacteroidia; order Bacteroidales; family Azobacteroidaceae; genus Azobacteroides. Next base: position 15,915 of record JAISOJ010000103.1, on the reverse strand, counting down.
CGGCATGGGTTTGCGCTTCTATACCCGAATTAATCAATAATGCAGTTACAGCATAGTAACAGGCATAATATAAACGATTGATTGCCGCGCTTCGCGCAACTCTTAGTTCTTAGTTTTAAAGGCTTTCGCCGAGCGGGACAGATTGAATAAGGGGGTATAAAAAAATTGGCAGTGCGAAAAAAAAGATGTACTTTTGTGACTAGACAAACAAATCAATATTTTATTGTTATGCAGACCTATCAAATAGACGCAGACGTTTCGGATAAGGGGGTAATTAATTTACCTTCCATGCCTTATTTGCACAATAAGAAAGTGAAGCTGATAATCATTCCGGTCAAAGACGATACAGCGGAACCGGAACTGCGCAAACACGCAATGGAACGGCTACTGAAAAGACAGGACGCCATGCCGTTCAGCCACCGGTCGGACGATGAATTGGATAATATGCGACATGAATGTTTGAATGAAAAGCATCGATGAAAAAAGTATTGCTGGATACAAACATCGTCCTTGATTTCGTGCTGAAACGAAAACCGTTTTATGAAAATGCCCAAGCGATTTTTTTCGAAATAGTCAAGGGAAACATGGAAGGATACATTACTGCATCTATGGCTACCGATATTTTTTATTTGTTACAAAAAACAAATGGAAAAAAGTTTGCAAAAGATACTTTTGCCGATTTGCTTGTAATAGTGGACGTGTTGACTGTTTACAGAGAAGACGTTTATATTGCCCAACAATGGGAATGGGACGATTTTGAAGATGCCCTTCAAACGCAAGTTGCCATACATGGCAATATGGATGCCATTGTTACAAGAAACATTACAGACTACAAAAAAGCGCAACATTTGGATATTGTTCAACCTGCAGATTTTATTCAGTATTTGAGGAAATAGCAGAGCTAAAGAAATTTTCGTCTCTGTATTTGCGTATCATGAAATAAGATATTACATTTGTACTCATTAGTGTGATGCCCAGGGAAAAATAAACAAAAAACATGAATCATTTCAATATAAATATCCCCAGAATAGTTGGCAGAATGAAATATTTTGCTAACACACACCTCGGGCGGAATATATAAAAAACTTTTTGATAAACAATACTTTCCACTTTCTAAAAAGAGGAAGCAATACCGGATTCGCTGCCATGCGGGATACGGTTATTTTATTTACATTTTAATAGAAACTGTCCTTCACAGTGAAAGGCAACGATACCGAACGCCGTGGCCATAACCGTAGAGACGCAGTACACTGCGTCTCTACAAATACAAATACAAATACATAATTCAAATAAGGCAAGACCTGCGAAGCCGTAAGAGCAGGAAAAAACAATTAAAAAACATGAAACATGTATTATTCTATTTCGTAACCGCTGCCGCAACGCTCGCTATAAGCGCCGCGGCAGCCTTCGGGCAAGCCCCGAAAACAGACCGGCAAACCCTGCACGAACAGGCCCTTGCCAAACAGCACGAACTGCGCCGCGAAAAGCCGCGCTCCCTCTTTCTGCCATCCGCGCGGGGGAATGTAAAAAGCCTCCGCGCATCGCAGGCCACGACATTCCTGCTCGACAGTACCGTAACCCAAATGAATCCCACAAATCCCCTGGTAGTGGAAGAAGAAGCAGGAAACCAAAGAACCGTCTATTCCTACAATGCCGCAGGAAACATGATTTTGGAAATCTACTACGACTGGGACGAAACAGCATAGGCCTGGAAGGAAACCGACCGTTACGGCTATGACGACAACGGCAACCGAATCCTTGACGTTTACGTCTACACAGACACCTATTGGGACGAACCAACCCAGCAGTACATCGAACGGGAAAGGGGTCGAAAAGAAGAATACGCCTACGACCTCCTGAACTGGCCAACGTTGTACGTCGCGTATGAATGGAAAAACGGACAATGGGTGAGTTACCATAAAAGCGTTTATGAATATACCGACCGAGCCGACTCGTACACTCAACTCGAAATTAGCTATGGATGAAACAACGGCGAATGGCAAATATACAACAGCTATGCATATACTTACCCCGGACAGCGTCTCGCAGGAGGATATGGAGACGAGGCGACAGAACAAAACAGCTTTCCTTCATTACCCTGGGAAGTAAAAACAGCTTCCGGCCTTTTGGCCGAAGCTCGTTACGAGTACTATAGCGACAATATCTTCTGCTGCGGCGACAAAACCGAATACACCAAAGACGCCAACGACAACGTGACTTTGGAAAAACACTATTCGTGGAATACGCAAACGCAAGCATGGGAGCCGAATTCCGATTCTTACACCGTAACCTACACATTCGACGACAGCAACAAGGTGTAGACGGTCGATACATACAAAAGGTGGATTATTCCAACTACGACTCGCAAAAACGTGCCCTGGCAGCAGTTGAATATTACGGGGAATCATATTACGACCAAGAAAATCAGGAGCAGAAGTGGAGATGGACAAAGAACCAATCTTATGAACGCGCTTTCGACGATGCCGGCAGGCAAACGATGCATTCTTATATTTTTAATTATAGCGATGGTAACACTTACGGCTATAAAGAAGAATATGCCTGCGACGCCAACGGCAATAGAATCCTGTATGTTGGATATACGCATGATTCCGCCATCCAAGCATTTGTTCCCGAATATAAAAGCGAATACACTTACGGCGACCGTATCGTGCAGAGCATGTTTGACAGCGATTACATTCCGCTGACGGTAAAATATTCCGAATGGGATAGCGAGTCGGGCGCGTGGGTGGTAGAAATGGAAGGCAAGTTCGAATGGCAGTTCGACGCCAACAACAACCCGTCCACCATGACGATGAGCACAAAAGCAGGTAATGAATGGATATGGTACGGCACGGCGGCCTTTTATTATTCTCTGCACGAAATTTCGGGTATTGCGGGCCTGCAGGCCGACGATTGTTCCGTATGGATTTCCGAAGGCCGGCTGCATATCGAAAACGGCGTAGCAGGAACGGTACAAGTGTTTGACATTTCCGGCCGCCAACGGCTAAACGCTTATTTGTCCGGCAGTCAATCCCTCGACGTTTCACATCTCCAGCAAGGGATTTACGTGGTTCGGATAAATGAAAAGACATTCAAAGTCATCAGGAAATGATTTGGCAGGAGGAGGTTTCCACTCTTGTTATACGCCGTAGAGACGGTGCATGGCGCCGTCTCTACAAATTTTCATCCCTGTATACTTTGTTAAATTACAATCCCAATTTTTCCGAAATCTCCAACATTCGCCGAATCGGTTTAATTGCCTTTTCCCGTATTTCTTCCGAAATAAATAGCTCAGGCATTTCGTATTTCAGGCAATTGTACACTTTCTCCAAAGTATTCAACTTCATGAAATTACATTCATTACAAGCACAAGTACTGTCATTAGGAGGAGCTGGAATAAAAATCTTATCCGGATTTTTTTCTTTCATTTCATGAAGAATTCCCGATTCGGTCGCCACAATAAATTCGTTGTTCGCCGATTTCGTAGCATAACTCAACAAAGCGGAAGTAGAACCCACAAAATCAGCAATTTTTAGGATAACACTTTTACATTCAGGATGCGCCAAGAGCAAAGCGTCGGGATATTCTTTTTTCAGTTCCAGTATTTTTTCCAGCGAAAAACGCTCGTGCACGTGACAGGCGCCTTTCCACAAAACCATATTCCGTCCGGTAAGACTGTTAATATAATTTCCAAGGTTCTCGTCCGGTCCGAATATTATCTTCGTTTCAGGAGGAAAACTCTCCACAATCTGGCGCGCATTGGTGGAAGTAACCACAACGTCGGTCAATACTTTTACTGCTGTCGTCGTATTCACGTACGAAATCACTACATGATCGGGGTATTGCCTGATAAATTCTTCAAATGCATCGGCGGGACAACTATTAGCTAACGAACAGCCGGCATTCAAATCGGGAACAAATACCCGTTTTTCAGGAGAAAGAATTTTGGCGGTTTCTCCCATGAAATCGACGCCGCACAAGACAATCACGTCGGCATCTGTTTTAGTCGCCCATTGTGCTAAAGCTAAACTGTCGCCTACAAAATCGGCAATATCCTGTATAACAGCTTCTTGATAGTAATGAGCCAAAATAATCGCCTTTTTTTCTTTTTTCAAATCCACAATAGCCTTAACTAAATCAATACCTTTGGGTGTTGGAATATTTAAAAAACCACTTGGTAAAAATTTTTTTTCAACCAACATTGTATATTTATTTATTTAAAATTTAAAATATTAGAATATGATGATGATGATACCCTGTTGAAAAGCCTAATAAATTTTTTGTAAAATCCTTGCTTTTTAGGTTATCAAACTGCGATTCATTCTTATATTCATTTTATCAACAATCCTATTTTTCATAATAGTCTAAAAATTAAATTTTTATATTATCAATTAACTTTTTGTTTATAAAGTACAAAGTTAAAAACTTTCTTTTATTTTTCAATTGAAGTTCGTGGAAAATACCCTTTATAATTAAAAGATAAATTTTGATTCTTTTGTTGTTATTTTATTGAAATAAATATAGAGCATAAAGAACAAATAATATTCTTATTTTCTTTACAAATTATCAACAGGTTTCAATCATCAATTATTAACCGGCGGATGTTTTTTTTCAATTTTTAATAATGCAACAGCTAGCACAGGCACTATCGAACAAACCATTATATAGATAAAAAAAGGAAAATATCCGCCCAATAGTTCTTGAATTTTACCGGCAATCATTCCCGGCAACATCATTCCCAGAGCCATAAATCCGGTACAAATTGCATAATGAGCCGTTTTGTATTCACCTTCTGAAAAATATATAATGAATAAAATATAAGCGGTAAATCCAAAACCATAACCGAATTGTTCTATTAAAATGCAAAAATTAATTACATACCAGTTATCCGGTTGAATATAAGCCAAATAAACAAATGAAAAAGAAGTTAATAACATGCTCGATGTCATAGGCCATAACCATTTTTTTAAACCTCCTTTAGCTGCGATTATTCCCCCCAATATACCTCCCAAAGTGAGCCCGGCAATACCATAGATGCCGTAAATAGTCCCTACGTCCTCCGTACTCAATCCGAGTCCGCCTTTTGTTTTAGTATCCAGCATAAACGGTTGAATAAGCTTCAATAATTGGGATTCTGAAAAACGGTAAGTTAACAAAAAGAAAATAGATGGTCCTATATTTTTTTTAGTAAAAAAAGATTTGAATGTTGAAATAAATTCAGTAAACCCGCTTTTTGCATTTACATTTGTTTGATCGTTTTGGGGATGAGGAAGCACGAGTTTGTGGTAAATAGTAAGAATAAGGAATAATCCGGACATAATTATAAAAACAATTGACCAAGCATAGGGGATGTTTCCGGTTGATTTTTCCAGTTTTCCGGCAAAATAAACAAATCCTCCGGTCCCGGCTATTGTAGCAACTTTATAAAAGGCGCTTCTGATACCGACAAAAAAAGATTGTTGCTTTTCGTTTAAACCAAGCATGTAAAAGCCGTCTGCTGCAATGTCGTGGGTCGCTGAACTAAAAGCAAGTAGCCAGAAAAAAGCTAAAGTAGCTTGAATAAAAAAAGAAGTTGGAATACAAAAAGCAATTCCTGCTAGACCTGCTCCAATCAATAGCTCGGTACTGATAATCCACCAGCGTTTGGTTTTCAATAAATCCACCAGTGGACTCCAAAAAGGTTTAATAACCCAAGGTAAGTATAACCAACTGGTATAAAAAGCGATGTTAGCATTAGACATACCTAAATTCTTATACATGATTACCGATAAGGTTATTACAGTAACATATGGAAGACCTTCCGTAAAATAAAGGGAAGGAACCCATGACCAGGCATTTGTTTGTTTTATTTTTTTCATCAATTGCAAATAATATCGAAAAAAATGAATTAGTAGAATTTTTTCAATTCTGTTTTGGGAAAATAATGTTGTAGAATGGCTTTATAATCATAACCTTCCAATGCCATCATAGCTGCTCCGATTTGACATAGACCAACGCCGTGCCCCCATCCGGCGCCGTGAAGAATAAATTTGGAAGGAATATCATTTTCTTGATATTCTTTATCCACAACGAAGGCCGAACTGTATAAGTGCGATTCCGATAATAATTTACGTATAAATAATTCTTTTCCGACTATTTTTGTTAATCTTGTTCCTTCAATTTTTAACCGGATTATCCTTCCTGATTTTCCTCTTTCAACCGGAATTAAATCGCGGATTTCTCCGAAATCCCAACCGGATTTTTTGCGAATTAATCGGCTGATTTCTTCTTGTTTTAATTCGACTTTCCATCGGTAAAAATCTTGCGTTTCGCAATCGTAATTATTTAAAACTTGTTTTAATGCCTCTTTATTCAATGTATTACAAAACGAGTGCGGAGAACTGCGAATCCATGTTTGTATATCTGCAAATGCATTCTGTGTGGAACTACAAAAACAAGATTTTGAAGAAGGGATATCTTCAATTGACTGTAAGTAAGGATGAGGCTTCTCTTCCCACACATTTTCGAAAATTTCCGTTCGTCCTCCGCAACATTTAGAAAAGCGGGTATCGCAAATTTGCCCTTCAAACAAAAGGAGTTCGCCATAGGTGCTTTCTACGGCTTGTTGAACAGTTGGAGCAGATATTTTCGTTATTCCCTGGTAACGTTGGCAGTGGTCGTCGGCGCACACATCAAAATGTAGATGATCTTCTCTGTCGTACCAACGGATATATTCTTCTTTGGTTTCTCTGATAGAAACTTGTTTTTCACCGGATTTATTCAGATGCGAAGCTTTTTCTTTTTGAGCCAATAACCAGGTACGGGAAATTACGGCATGTGCTTTTAATAATTCCAAAGAAGAGGTCGCGCTCATTTCTGACGAAATGACACTAATTAAATAATCTTCTAAAGGCAGGATGTTGATAAGCCTCAATTGACCATTTTCCCTGATGATTTTCAATTCGCCTGTAAACTCTTGTTCTTCTTTTCTTTCCCAGTGAAAATCAATACCGATAGCAACATCCGGAACAATAAAAGAAGCATTTTTCGGATTCGCTTTGATTTGTATTTCCTTTGCGGCTAATATGCCGACTTCGATTAAAGGCGGTTTCATGATCATTTTTTTAATTGGGTTATTACATATTCAAATTCCTTATCGGAGTAAGACAATTGGGCATACACATCGATCAAAAGTCCTTTGTTTAATTTGAGAAAATCTTCGTTTCTGACGGTTATTACTACACCTCCAAAATCGACTACTCCGGGAGAAATAAGCAATTGTTCGGAGCCGGTTTCATAAAATTGACGAGGTCGGTGTTTTTTACGAGGAAAAACAATCAATTGCCAAATATTTTCTTCTTTCCAAGCAATGACATTAAACATCGGTTCTTCTTCCTGCGGCTGTATAGCATGTAAAATGGTAGTTAATATTTCAAACTTTTGTAGTAGCCATTCTTCGTTTTTACTTTCAAAAATAAGACATTTCCGCAAATAATTCCGGAGAAAATAAAGGTTTCCTTTTTTTTCTTTTCGGATGCATTTTTTCCCGATAAAAGAATGAACCTCATGTTCAATAGGCAAAAAACCTTTGTTTCCTGCCTGGAAATGAAAGTGTCCGGGAACGGAAGCTCCGCTTTGCGGACCATTATATAGGATTGTAAAACCGGGTAAGATTTGAGCTAAACTCAACATGTCTTTTATTCTTCCGTTAATAAGTTGAGGAAGATGACGGTTGTCGGGGATAGTCAGATGTATGGGAAAAATAGGGTAGGGGTTAACCAGCAAGGAATAGTCAAGAAAAATAATACTTTTTTGTTCTTTCGGGATATTTTCTTTACATAAAAAACAGGCTAGGCTTTTAACAGATTCATTATCGACCCGGGCATTGGCCGAGCGAATACGCCCGGGATTAAGTTGAACTCGGATATTAAGTCCTTCTAAACTAAATTTACGTTCAATCACCGATGAAAGAGCCGTATAATTTTTTGCAAGTAAAGGCCAGGATTTGAATTGTTCGGCAAAAAGAACGGAAATAGGCGTTGTTATTGCAAGATTTTTTTGATTATTCATCATTTTTCTTGCCAAAAGTTCGGTGGTCCGTAACTGATCCTTGTAATGATTATACGTATTCGTCCGGTCGATATCCGGAGCGGCGTCTGTATTGTCTTCCCATCTTCGGCATAAATATAAAGGTTCGTATATTCTTCCGATCAAGTAATTTCGTGAAATAGCCAATCCTACGGCATAATCTTCGCCATAACTCGTATTGGGGAACTTTATTTTTCGCAAGAGAGGCGTATAGAATGCTCGAGGCGCTCCCAAGCCATTGATTCGTAAAGCGTTATTTCTACCGTTTTCGAAAGACCATTCCCGATGGTCGATAATTCCCGGCGGAATTTCATTCAGACAAAAATCAACTATTTTATAACTACCTACAATCATAGGCGTATTTTGGTTATAAAAAGCGCGAACAATTGTTTCTACAACCGAATCGTTGATATATAGATCGTCACTATCCAATTGGAGAGTAAATTTGCCGCATTGCGGATGCATAACTGCTTCATTCCAGCAGCCGCCGATACCCAAATCCAACCGGTCAGGAATGATATGAATCAGGCGATTGTCTTCCGAAGCTATTTTTCGAACGATGGAAGAGGTAACGTCTGTAGAATAATTATCGACAACAAATACATTGAAAGGAAAAGAAGTTCGTTGCATTAGAGCAGAACGAATGGCTTCTTCAATCGTCTTTTCCCTGTTTTTAACGGGGATAATGACGCTTGCTTCGACAGGAAAATTACCGGAGAAATCTATAACATCGAATTTCGGTTCAAGATAAGCGCCAATGTCTTTCAAATGATGAGAACAGGCTGTTTCCATCTCTATTTGAATTTCTCTGTTTTTGGGATTCACATAATCAAACTGCTTTTTGCCGGGCGGACATATGTTATTATCCGGTTCGGTATAAAGAAATTCATTGATATGAATAAACCCTGACAACGTGGAAACCTTCAAGCGCAAAGCATACAAAGCCGCAAATCGATATTCTTCGTCGATTTGTGAAATTGCTTGTTTCATTACTGAAGTTTTATATAAAAGAACAGGACCAAAGTTGAAATCGTCGCGAAGACTTCCTTCTTGATAATCATTCACAGGATAAGGAAAGATTTGATCGCCGACTTGTTTATAATAATTGGAATACACCATTCCTGCGTCATTGTCCCGGGCAATTTGCAACATTCGTTCTAAAGCGTATTCTCCCCATTGAATGAAACCGGAATGTAAGTAAATAAAAGTATAAGCCGTATTAATTTCACTAATAACGCTTTTTAATATGGAAGTATTTTGGAGATTGTATTCTCCGTTTTTTAAATGAGCGACGCTTAAGTTCATGATTGATTTTTTACTGTGCCAAAGTTAATGGATTGAATTGGAATTTTCATAATAATCCGGCATTTTCATTTTTTTCCCGGAATATTCTTTATTTTTGTAAAATAAAAGAATAAAAGAGTCAGAATAACAATGATCTTAATAGCCGACAGCGGTTCTACAGCGACAACATGGGGACTTTTGAGAGGGAATGAAGTAGAAATATGCCTTACGAGCGGTATAAATCCTTTTTTCCTAACTTCTAAGGAAATAACACAGTTGCTGGAAAACGAATTTACTATGAACAGGCAAGTGGCTTTCATTTATTTTTACGGGGCAGGATGTAGTCCTGAGAAACAGTCGGTTGTAACCGAAGCATTGGATAATTATTTTGAAACGAATTTCATAGAAGTTAAATCCGATTTATGGGCGGCTGCCCGGTCTCTATGCAGGGAAGAAGAGGGAATTGCTTGCATCTTGGGAACAGGATCAAATTCATGCTATTATAATGGAAATAACATTGTGAAAAATGTTCCGCCTTTAGGTTACATATTAGGAGACGAAGGCAGCGGCGCTACTTTAGGTAAAAAATTGATTGCGGGAATATTAAAATCCCAATTACCGGAACCGGTTATTCGCGATTTTCAGGATACTTATTCTTGGAGTATGGCGGAGATTCTCGACTGCGTTTACCGGCGACCTTTTCCTAATCGTTTTCTTGCTCAATTCGCTCCTTTCCTTAGGAAGCATGTCAAAAATGGAGCAGTAAAACAATTAGTAATAGATAGTTTTACGGAATTTATCGCAAAAAACATTCTTCAATATGAAAAAGTGCGCGAACTTCCTATTCACGTGACAGGGAGCGTCGCTTTTTATTTTAAAAGCGAATTAAAAGCGGCTTTCGATATATTTCAATTACATTTAGGCATTGTGAGTGAGGAACCGATACAGGGTTTAATCGAGTATCATAAAAATCGCGTCAATCATGATTAATATTACCGAATCGTCTTCTCCGTTTGCCCATTTAGACAAAATGTCTGTCAGGGAATTGTTGACAGGCATGAACAAAGAAGATCAAACCGTTCCTTTGGCCGTCGAAAAAGCGCTTCCACACATAGAAATGTTTGTGGCAGCCGTCTATCGACGAATGAAAAAGGGTGGACGGTTGTTTTACATTGGAGCCGGTACGAGTGGGCGGCTAGGTGTTTTGGACGCTTCCGAATTACCTCCGACTTTTGGCGTGGACGCCGGACAGGTAATCGGTTTAATTGCCGGAGGAGATAAAGCGTTTCGGAAGGCAGTAGAGGGAGCGGAAGACAACCTAGAGCTTGCTTGGACGGATTTATTGAAACAAGGAATTACTCCGGCAGATTCGGTGTTGGGAATTGCGGCTTCCGGAACTACTCCTTATGTTATTGGCGGAGTAAAAAAAGCGAGAGAATTTGGTTGTTTAACCGGTTGCATTACTTGTAACGATTCGCCTCCTTTAACAAGAGAGGTGGAATTTCCTATTCAGGTCGTTGTAGGACCGGAATTTGTTACGGGGAGTACCCGTATGAAAGCGGGGACTGCGCAAAAACTAGTTCTAAATATGATTTCTACGGCTTTGATGATCCGCTTGGGGCGGGTAAAAGGAAATAAAATGGTTAATATGCAATTGACAAATAATAAATTGATTAATCGTGGAACCCGGATAATTATGGACGAGCTTCACCTTTCGGAAAAAGAAGCTCGAGAGAAACTGTTGCGCTTGGGCTCGGTGAAAAAAGCGCTGGATGAAAGTAATAACCCTTGAATAAACGATTTTTTAACTCTTATTTTGCCGTCCAAGAAATAGAGTATTGTTCGCCTTTACTTATGGGAACATTACTGGCGCTATTCAACACTTCAAATCGCCCCGTCATACCGAGTTCGCTGCAAGTTTGCTCGAAATGGCAAAGTGCAATACCCAAATCAATTGCAGTATATCCTATGGGAGACAAGTGTTGGTAAAAATGCAGGTATTTTTCATCAAAAACCACCCGCCACGATTGCTGGTTGTTTGCCGATGGCGCTAAACGAACCATCTCCAGAGCTTGAAGATAAATTCCTGCAAGTTCTTTGGTTAAAGGTGTTTTGAAATCCTTATAAAAGAAAAGCGATTCAAATGGTTTGCGTGATTTATGCTTTTTCTTTGCTCCTACCAAAATTTCCGAAAATCTTTTTTTATCGCTGATACAACCGACAGGGGAAACAATTATAAGTTTTTCCTTCGGGTTTAATTGTAATTGGCGGCCAAAATCTTTCCGGCTAAAAGAACCGCCTAGCCAACAAGTTCCTAAGCCAAGTCCCGTACAGAAGAGGATTACTTGTTCGAACTGATAAGCTGCACTTTCTTTTGCCAGCGGGTAATCCGGTTTACAGATAAGTGTAAGAAAATCCGAAGTGCCGCCAATATATCCATAAGTGCCGAGTTTTACGGAAGTCGTTCCGGTGTGCGTATGGATAAGTTCAATACGGGCGTTGAGTCCAAAAGGCGCTTTCAATCCGGCAATATAATGGGCGATGCGCTCCACTTGTTCCTTGTTCAAGGGTTTGCCGGTATAACTACGGACCGATTTGCGTTGTTCGATTGCTTCAATGATCGACATGTTGTTTTTTGTTTTATATAAATCTATTTTTTAATTTATTAACAATGGTAAGGATATAAAATAAATAAAAGAGAATCTTTCTGTCGTTTTATTGCAAAGGTAAATAAAAGGTATGACTTTGTCGTATTCTTTGAAATTATTTTTTCGGCAGAGATTCTCTTTTATATTTCATTCGTAGTGAATTGATTTATTTGACCACTATCGGTTGTTTAATCTTTTTCACTTTTCCGCTTGCATCGTATAGTTCTACATACAAAATGTAAATACCGGAAGTTAACTTTTGATTACTTTTGGATTTGCCATTCCAAAAGATTTCTCCTTCCATCCCTAATAATTTATTGTTTAATAGGTTATCAATCATTCTACCGGAAGAATCGTAAATGTAAATTTGACATTTATATCCCGGTTTGTCCAAATGATATTGTATGCGGTATTCGTCGATCCCAATCATTGGATATTCAACCCGAATATTGGTTTCCAATTTTACGCCTTGGACATGTTGCGAATTTTCGTATCCGGGTGTCCCATAACCGCTTTGTGCAGTTGCAGATAACCAATTTTCGGCATCGTCGGTAGGTTTTTCGAAATTTACTCGTTCCAAAGCGACCCCTTTTTTGTTTGTGATTTCTGCCGAGTGCATTGTTTCATTGTAAGCCAATTCATCTAAAATGTTTTCAGTATGATTATTGAAAATAACGACGCAGCCAGAAGTATTTGCAATTGAAGGCATTACGGGTAATTCCGTAAAAAAAGATTCGGGGCGGCAATTGAAAAATTCGCATACCAACTCTCTTTTTTTAGTGATTACCAAATATTCTGTCGGATTTAAGAACAGAGGGACTTCGGAAAGAGGGTATAATTTATTGAATGAACCGTCGGAGGGTTTACGGCTGGTAATGCTTATAGAACGCAAATCAATGATTTTATCCGAACGGTTATATATTTCTACGTATTCGTTTCCACCGGTAGGAGGATTGAATAATAGTTCGTTAATAATTATATCCTTGGGATTTGCCTCATAAGCTTCTCCGATTAAAAGCGTATTCTCTTCTGTAAGAATATGTCCCGACAAGTCTTCCATTCCTCTCAGTTCAATCGCGATGAAAGTTCCTATAGGAGGAAAATTATTCAATTGAATAGTTAACTCGGTTGCTTGAGGATAATTGACTTGCAAACCGGTTATTTGACAAGACGATTCGTTTATCCAATAAGCATTTTCATCCAATAATTTCTGTCGATTCATTGGTTTTGAGAAAACAACATTTATCGTATGATTTTCCCCTTGGGAATAGGAAAGGATAACCGGATAAATGAGGTCGGGATGATTGTCTTGGATGGAATTTACCTTACCGGGCGTTCCTCCTGCCGGATCGACGGAAGCCGACCAGTTATCCTCTGTATTAGAAATGTTTGAAAAATCAATACATTCCAACGACCAACCGCCGTTTTTTTTGCTGTTATCGTCATACATTTTATCCGAATATTCGAACCAAGAGACCAATTCTCCGGAAGTATTCCCAAACATCAACAATTTTCCGCTGTTGGCTAAAGTAGGAAAAGAAGGCACTCCGTAAGCCGCTACCTCATTTTCGAACCATCCGGTCGCATTTGTTTTAGTTAAAACAAAATAACTATGAGGAGCGATAGCGTTATCCGGCAAACTATATGATTTGTCGCCGTAAAAGAAAAGGCAGTCCTTCAAACGAAAGGTTTTGTCCGATGTATTGTATAATTCTACGTATTCGGGATTTTCGCTTGCAGGGTGAGCCATAATTTCGCTGAAAAGAATATCTCCTTCTTTTGGAAGCTCGTCATTGGGTTCAGGATCGGTGTTTCCATTTAATTCGTCAACAACAAAATCGTCGAAATAGAAGAGTTTGCTTCGCGAAGAAGTGTAGATACAGACAAGCCCAAACCAATGAGTGTCGGGGAAAGTGGTAATTGTAGCGCTTCCTTCCAAAGTAAAATCGGATTCTCCTTCCAATTGTGAATATAACTTCACGTTGCCGCTTTGATCCAAAGTCGCTTTTATTTTCACCGCATTGGAAGAAGCGTTCAATCTTTGTTTAGTGCCTTGGATGAGTGTTTGGTTGTTTTTTCCTTTTTGGGAAAACATCAGGCAAATATTTTTATCCGTATAACCTAGGCGGATAAAAAAACCGTTCAATTCGGAGGTAAGATCTTCTTCATCGCTGGCAATGTAAATTTTTGCGTAGTTGGATGCGCTGGGCGCGAACCCCATCTTCACATAAAATTCCCACGAAGTGTTTTTGAGAGCGGGAGAACTCGTTCTCAATTGAGAAGGAGAATGATCTCCAGCCGCCGAGAGTTGCAATTGCAGGGATTCGTTGACAATAAAATCTTCGGAATCGCCTGTCCATTCTACGTTACGCGTTAAACCTTGACTACTTGTAAATAAGCCGTCGTTAAAATTATCGCTGAACTGGGCAAAAGCAGTCAAAGACTGCAAAAATAGGATTAGGATTACAAATTTCTTCATAAGAAATTGGTTTTAAGTTAATAAATTAGTTAATTTTGCAACCAAAAACTTCTTTATTTAAGGTCTTGGTTAGTGAGGCAAAAGTAAAACTTTTTTGAATAAAAACAAAATTTAAATATAATTTTTTTAAACAAAGAAAATGAAAATAGCTATTGTTGGAGTAAGCGGAGCTGTAGGGCAAGAATTTTTACGGGTTTTGGATGAAAGGAAATTTCCGGTAGATGAGTTAGCGCTTTTCGGATCGCAGCGAAGCGCCGGAAAAGCGTATGAATTTCGAGGGAAAACAATTACGGTTAAAGAGTTGCAAGATAACGACGATTTCAAAGGGATCGATATTGCTTTTACTTCTGCCGGAGCGGGCATATCCAAAGAGTTTGCCGAAACCATTACCCGGTATGGTGCCGTGATGATCGATAATTCCAGTGCTTTCAGGATGGAAGGCAATGTACCGTTGGTTGTCCCTGAAGTCAACGCAGTAGATGCAAAAATCCGTCCGAGAGGTATTATTGCCAATCCGAACTGTTCGACTATCCAAATGGTCGTAGCTTTAAAACCCTTGAACGATATTTCGCTCATCAAGCGCGTACATGTATCGACTTACCAGTCGGCTTCGGGAGCTGGAGCCGCCGCTATGGGCGAGTTGATAACCCAATACAAGCAAATTGCAGCAGGAGAGACACCTACAGTGGAAAAATTTGCCTATCAATTGGCATACAATGTGATTCCTCACATCGATGTTTTCACTGACAATGGTTATACTAAAGAGGAAATGAAGATGTATCACGAAACCCGTAAAATTATGCATTCCGAAGTGGAAGTGAGCGCCATGTGCGTGCGTGTACCGGCTTTACGGGCACATTCCGAATCGATTTGGATAGAAACCGAACGTTCCATTTCTCCGGAAGAAGCCATTGAAGCCTTTTCTCATGCAGAAGGAATTGTTATTCAGGATGATCCTGCAAATAAAATTTATCCCATGCCTTTGTTTGCAGCTGCGAAAGACCCGGTATATGTGGGTCGGATACGGAGAGATATTTCCAATCCGAAAGGTCTTTTCTTCTGGTGTGTGAGCGACCAGATAAAGAAAGGCGCTGCTTTGAATGCCGTGCAAATTGCCGAATATTTAATAAGAGAAAGAGCGTTGTAAAATACTTTAAAGAAGGAAACAAGGAGAAGGGAGACCGGAGAAATATGTCATTTGTAAAGAACAGCATCTTTATTTTCCTTTTCTCCTTTCGTCCTTAGAAACTGTTTAAATTTTATTTCGAATAAATTTTATTGAGCATCAGTGCGATAAAAGCCAGAAGTATCATAGCCGCAGGGCTGACGCATCTAATTTATCAGGAGTTTGATGAGATATTGGTTATCCCATCCGGCTTTTAATCGTTTTCCCCTAACACCGACCTTAGTTGTTTTCTCATTTTTAAGCAAATTCAG
>JAISOJ010000082.1 GCA_031275735.1 Dysgonamonadaceae bacterium | reverse complement strand
AATTTATCCTTATTCGCTTTTGTATTGTTTCATGCGTTTCCATTTCCATTTTTTGTGGCAAAGATAACTCTTTTTTTTGAATCATCAAGCTTTTTTAAGCATGTTATTTATTGACATCTTCTTAGTCGTAACAGCCATAAGCGAGGTTATTCTGCGCGTTTGGCACAGGAGTATGCGGATGAACGGAAGGAACGCTTTCGAGGCAATCGGATTTTCACCGAAGGCATGAAACATAAAATCGAAAAAGAGTTGAACGAAGAACAGTGGTCGCCGGAACAAATTGTAGGCAGAGCTAAATCCAAGGGAATACCGATGGTCAGTCACGAACGTATTTAATCAGAGAGAATAAAGCGAAAGGAGGTGTATTGTATAAAAATCTCAGGCATCGACTTAAACATCGAAAACGACCGGCAGGAGGTAAAAAAGTAGTCATACCCAATAAGGTATCCATTGAGGAAAGGCCGGAGATAATAAACAAAAAAGAACGTTTCGGAGACTGGGAAATTGATACCATTGTCGGCAAAGGAAACAAAGGTGCGATATTAACTCTTACCGAACGAAAAACAGGTTTCCTGTTAATGAAAAAATTGGATAAGGGAAAAAACGCAAAAGCGCTCGCAAAAGATATTTTTAGTAGTGGCTTAAATTGACTGAAAAAGGATTTTGTGCTTACGTAAATAGTTAGTTATAAATATATTATTAAACAATATAAAACAAAATCAACTAATTTGAGACACTACCATATTTTTTATCTGCTTTGGCCTTATAAAAATTTTGTTCATTCCATTACTTCGGACAATGGAAGCGAGTTTTATGAACATCAATCCATCGCCAAAAATTTAGACACAAAATACTTTTTCGCTCATCCCTATTCCTCTTGGGAAAGAGGGTTGAATGAATATACCAATAAATTAATTAGACAGTATATCCCTAAAAAACAAACTTTTATCAATTATGATGACAATACAGTTAAATTTATTCAATACAAAATTAATCGGAGACCAAGAAAATTGCTTAACTTCGATACGCCTTTGGCTAGATTCTTTCAGGAGATTAATAAACCGGTTGCATTTAATACTTGAATCTACCTCCGCAAGAAAAAATTTGGATAAAGGAAAACCCATTTTGATGAGTTTTTATAGATATCGAAGGAACAATGGCAAAACAGGGGAAGAAATTTCAAAATAGAGAGTAAAAGATTCGAGAGTTGATATAAAATATTTTGGAATTAACCAAATCAGGACTACATTTTTAATGAAGATTTAACGCTATCATGTAAATAGTTAATATATAAATATTATCTATATACACATAAATAATATCGGTTTGATTTATGTAGATATAAAATATACTTTTGTAAAAATTTTGGACATCTCTAAAAACTTAAAATTATGTTAGATAATGATATAAAACAACAATTGCAAAATCTTTTTGCCAAACTGCAAGCCCAATACGTGCTGGATGCAACCGTTCCCGAATTGCACGAATATAAAGAAGAATTTGTTGATTTTCTGAATGATGTTGCAGCCTCTTCCGACCATATTTCATATCGAATAAACGATGGAACGCAGTTGGCTTTTTCATTATTGAAAAACGACAAAAATACCGGAATTAAATTTCGCGGAATCCCTAACGGACACGAATTTTCATCGTTCATACTGGCCGTACTCAACAGCGACGGGCAAGGAAAAAACATTCCCGACGAAGTTTTGATAAATCGCGTAAAGGCATTGAAAGGTAAAATTAATCTTACAACTTACGTTTCACTTACTTGCACGAATTGCCCTGAGATTGTTCAATCGCTGAATTTGATGGCTTTGTTCAATGATAATATTACGCATGAAATGGTGGATGGAGCTTTGTATCAGGAAGAAGCAGATGCTTTAAATATTCAAGCCGTACCTTCGGTTTTTGCCGATGGACAATTATTGCACGTCGGTAAATCGGGTTTTGGAGAATTGCTCGAAAAACTCAGCGCCCAATACGATTTCGAGATACAAGCAAACCCAAGCGAAATAAAATCATACGACGTAATTGTTATCGGCGGCGGGCCTGCAGGAATATCCGCGGCAATTTATTCGGCACGCAAAGGACTGAATGTTGCCATAATAGCCGAAAAGATAGGAGGAAAAGTGAATGACACCGTCGGTATTGAAAACCTGATTTCGATTCCTTATATCACAGGAACGCAACTCGCTGCTCAGTTAAAAGTTCATGCTCAACATTATCCAATTGATTTGCTGGAACATCGCCGCGTGGAAAAAATCACCGACGAAGATAAGCAAAAAGTGATAAGAACGTCTACAAATGAAAGGTACACAGCCCCGTCAATTATCATTGCCACAGGCGCTGATTGGCGTAAACTCAACGTTCCGGGCGAAACCGAATATATCGGACGAGGCGTCGCTTTTTGTCCTCATTGTGATGGCCCCTTCTACAAAGGAAAACATGTCGCGGTGGTAGGCGGAGGAAATTCGGGAATTGAAGCGGCAATCGACCTTTCGGAAATTTGTTCGAAGGTGACGGTCCTCGAATTTAGCGAATATCTTAGAGCCGATACTGTTTTACTGGAAAAGATGAAAAGTCGTAAAAATATCGAGGCTATTGTAAGCGCTCAGACGACGGAGGTTCTCGGAAACGGCGAAAAAGTAACGGGTATCCGCGTAAAAGACCGTAAAACCGATAAAGAACAGATAATCAATCTGGATGGTATTTTTGTACAAATAGGTTTGATGGCCAACAGCGGGGTTTTCAAAGATTTTGTAACGACAAATAAAGCCGGAGAAATTGAAATCGACGAACATTGCCGAACAAATCAACCGGGAGTTTATGCTGCGGGCGATGTTACAAACATTCCGTATAAGCAGATTATCATTTCTATGGGCGAAGGTGCCAAAGCGGCGTTAAGCGCCTTTGAAGATCGTATCAGGAGCGTTTCCAATTGATTTATATCACGCGGAAAAATTTTGCGTATTGTACGAAAGAAAGGAGGGAGGGTGTCTCGAAAATCGAAGACGCCTTAAATTTATGCCGGATAGTAATTTTCATTAATCTTTTGCCTAAATGTTATTTTTCTTCAGGAGGCTTGTATATCCGGAAATTTTCATGTAAGTTTGACGCTTTATTTTTCAATCTTTAATCATGACATTCATTAAACGTTTCGCTTTAATTTTATTTTGTTTGTTTTCACTAAATCTTCCGGCGCAGGAAGAACTCAAAGCGCTTCAATTGAAAGCGTCGCCTTTGATTCCCATATACAATCCGGTACTAATCGATGATATCGACGTAAATAAAAATTCCTTTGAAATCCAATCGTTGCTTCAAACCCAAGTCGATTTTAATTTAGTCCGCTGGAGTAAAGAGTTGGCAACAGCCGATAACGAAGGCGTTTTTTCTTTGCCTTTTGCTCCTTACGACCGTGAAATACCTTCCCGCGACAAAGCCATCCAATTGCTATCGTTTAATATCGACGCCGACCGTTATTGCAAAGCGGAATTATCCGTTGTTTCTACCGACAGGTTTGAAGTGTATATCAACGGTAAAAAAGAGAAAAGTAAAGAAACCAAAGAAGATAGTTTATCCAAAGCAAATACCTTAAATATCGACTTAACGTTGGAGCCATCTCGTTATGAAGTAATTATAAAACGACTAGCATGTGTAAAGAATTTCGATGAATCAAAAATGAAAGCTTGGATCAAACCGGCAAAGAAAGATTCTCTTGCGGCAATTACAATTACTACAGATGCCAAACGACGAATCACTATTCGGGATATCATGGAAGGCAACCGTTTAGTAAGCGGTAATTTATCTTCTACCGGAAACTATTTTTTAATAAATACAAAAAATGTGCTTCCTGAAGGGAAGAGCAGTAATTTATTGGAATTGAGGGAAACAGGAAGTAATAAAACCGTTTTCCGCTTCCCGTCGGACTTGAGTCCCCATTGGTTAAATAAAGAAGATAAATTGATTTACTCCAGACAAGGACTGAATGATAAAGATTTATTCTTGTTCGATGCAGTCTCTTTAGAAGAAACGAAAATAGCGGAAAATATCCGGTTTGATTCTTATGCTATGTCGCCCAATAATCAATTTATTGTCTTTACTGTTAAAGAAGAAATTCCTGCCGATAAAGGCGATTTGAAAAGAGTTTTAACTCCCGGCGACCGATCCGGCGCTTTCCGCAACCGCTATTCCTTATATTTATATACTTTGAAAGATAAAACCAAGCAAAGATTAACATTTGGAAGGACAGATCTTCACTTGTCCGACATCAGTCCCGATAGTCGGAAAGCTTTGCTTTACGCTTCAAAAGAAACAAATGATCGTCCGTTCACTACATCCGCTCTTTACGAAATGGATTTGAGAACATTGGCATTAGATACTTTGTTAAAAGATCCCTTTATGGCGAATGCTTTTTATTCTCCGGACGGGCAAAAAATTTTGATAACGGGAAGCCCCGAAGCGTTTAATCGTATCGGGGAAAACATCAAGGAAGGACAAATTTCTAATTGCTATGATAATCAGGCTTTTATCTATGATCGGAAAACCAAGGAAATTAATCCTATAACTAAAAATTTTAATCCGAATATAATAGGAGCGCAATGGGCAAGTTACGACAACAATATTTACTTTCGAGTAGAAGAAAAAGATTATATTCGCGTTTATCAATACGATACAAAATCCGAATCGTACACCTTATTAGACTTACCGGAAGAGATTATCGCCACCTTTCAAGTATCGGAAAGTAATCCAATGGCTTTGTTCCGAGGCGAAAGTGCATCAAACGCTTACCGGCTTTACCGTTATGACCTGAGAACAAAGACAGCGGTTTTATTAGCCGATCCCTTCCGAAAACAATTGAATGAACTGGCTTTGAGTCCTATGTATGATTGGACATTTAGGTCTGAAGAGTCCGGATCGTCTATTGAAGGACGTTATTACCTCCCATATAACTATGAGAAAGGGAAAAAATACCCGATGATCGTTTATTATTACGGCGGAACTTCGCCTGTTTCGCGGGTTTTCGAATCCACTTACCCGTTACATACTTATGCTGCTTTGGGCTATGTCGTGCTTACCATGCAACCCTCCGGAACTACCGGATTCGGACAGGAATTTGCTGCCCGTCATGTCAATGCTTGGGGCAAAACAACTGCGCAGGAAATCATCGACGGCGTCCGGAAGTTCTGCGAAGAACACGCTTTTGTTGACGATACAAAAATCGGTTGTATCGGAGCTTCATACGGAGGATTTATGACCCAATACATCCTAACGCAGACAGATTTGTTTGCGGCGGCAATCTCCCATGCAGGTATCAGCGCAATTACCAGCTATTGGGGCGAAGGTTATTGGGGCTATTCGTACAGCGGCGCTGCCAGCGCTTTCAGTTACCCTTGGAATAATCCGAATTTATATATCGATCAAAGTCCTTTATATAAAGCAGATAAGATAACTACTCCTTTGCTTTTGCTACACGGCACAGCCGATACCAATGTACCCATAGGCGAAAGCATCCAGATGTTCAACGCTTTGAAAATATTGGGAAAAACCGTCGAATTTGTTCAGGTACAAGGTGAAAACCATGCCATTTACGATTATAAGAAACGTATCGAATGGAATAAAACTATTCATGCCTGGTTTGCCAAATGGCTGAAAGGCCAACCGGAATGGTGGGAAACATTGTATCCTGAACGGTAATTCAAACGCGGGATAATTTGGGCATAAAATACAGGAAGAAGGAAACGCATTGCCTCCTCCCTCCTGATTATACGCAAAACTACGAGCCTATGTACTTCAAATAGTTTTACCCTACGAAGACAAAATAATTATCAATCCTCGTCATGTTCGTGATCATGATCGCCCGTTACTTCATGACTCAAAACAATATTCCGGGCAATATGCGACTCATTCCCAGCAGCATCTGTACAATAAACCATCAGATGATAATTTCCAGGCGTAGCATTTTTCGGAATGATGATGTCATGATGATGAACATCCGCATTTTTTTTACCGGAAAGGTCGTATGACTTTTCAAAGGTAAAGTCAACAGTTTCTTCGGCGCTTCCAGCACGAGTGTTATCATGAGAATGATCCTCAAAATTGTTGTGTATCTCTATTTTGTACGAAGCCAATGCTTCATCATCGGAAAACTCCGCATCAAAATGAACGTCATCACCAATCAGCAGGGAATCATCCTCTTCCGGCTCTATCAAATTAATAACCGGCTTTGTCGTATCGCCTTCGTCGCATGAAGGAAAAAAGAAAGAATAAACTGTTAAAAAACAAATACTTGCAATATAAATTTTAGATTTCATTTGAGTAATTTTTTAAATGGTATTTTAATAAGAATTTGTAAGTTTCTTCCGAACTCTGGAATTTCCATTTTCCGGTAAAAACTTAAATGATTATAATACTGTGTATTCAATAGGTTTTGAACGGAAACGGTAATTTCTGCTTCTGTTGTTTTTCCTATTAAAAGATTGAAGGAAGCGCCCCAATGAATCAAGTTCGCTCCGGGCGTCGGATCTTCATTGGTCGCAATCCGGTTTTGCTTCATTATGCTATGGACTTCCAAGTATGTTTGGAACTTTTTATTTCTGTATTCCAACGAATTACGCATAGACGCCGGAGGTGAAAAATTCAAAGGTGTGTGTTTATCTCGATTATACGTATAGACATATTCCCCATTGAAATGGTAGTTCAACGATTGCAGCAAGGTAATTTCCAAGGAAATTTCAGCGCCGGTGAAGATTGCTCCCGTTTCCGTAAAACGATAAATTTGCCCGGCATGAGGCAATATCGACCATTCGCCGGTCGGCCGCAAGTAAATGTAATTATCGAACCACGTAAAAAAAGGCGTTCCACTGAAAACCACCCTTTGATTATTCCAGGTATAGGACGCATCCAACTGCCAGGCTTTCTCGGAAGCAAGCGAAGCATCGCCCTGTTCGTGCCTGAACGCTCCATGATGCATCCCGTTCGCGGCCAATTCATTGGCTCCGGGCAAACGGAAACTGCGTCCGACATTGGCTTTGATCATTTGGATATCATCCGGATTCCAAACGATTCCCAGCGAGCCGGAAAAATCGCCGGAATGAAAATCGACATCGTAACTTCGCCAACGGTAACGATCGATTGTTCCGGCGTCGCAGCCCTTTTCTTGTAAGTACGCTTCCAGATAAACATCCCGGAAAGAGGCAATATGCATCCGGCCGTAATCGTAGCGAATTCCCCCACTGATGGAGAAACGTTCGTTGGGCCGGTAAGCAGACAAGTACGATAAACCGGAGGTAAACCGACTATATTCAGGCAATAAAAAAGAATATCCGGCAATTGCGTTTTGTTTGTATTGAATATCCCAACCCGCCGTATGTTCCCAATAGTCCGAAGCGATCCATTTCGTTTTCAGCGAAGAACTGAACGTCTGCAGAGAAAATTCAAGTTCCTTGTCCGGCGCTTTTTCCGGCGCCGACTGATTCCCGTAATGGGTATGAAACCGGCTCCATTCCTGCCGGAAATTATCCTGAAAACCAACATCCCAATAACCAATCATCTTCTCCCATGCGTATTGTTGATGCATAGAAATTTTCAAGTGATTGACATTGCTGTAAGGCAAGCTTATATTACGGTCGTTGCCGTCGTCCTGCACCTGTAAAATGTCCGGAATTCCATGTGCACCGGGGAAAAATCCTACCTTCTGGTATACGTTGTTCACCATATAATCCGCATAATATCGATGATTGCGATATGCTCCGTAAAAAGAAACATTCCGTTCAAAACCGGCGGTATTTTTCATTTTCCGCCCGTAGATCGGCATTTTTTGAGTCAGATAAACAACCGTATCTTTAGGAATACGGTAATCCCCAAAATGTTGTTCGGAATAACGGAATCTGGTAAACCAACGTCCCTTTTTCAGTCCGATCATCAGAGAGCCTCCCAGGTCGTTATTAACTGATTTGCCTAATAATACGACTTCTCCTATGATTTGATCATCCACAGGAGGAAGGGAAGGAGTCAATTCGATAGTCCCGCCCATAGCGTCGCTACCATAAAGAATGGAAGAGGGACCTTTCCGTATGATTACCCGTTCTACATTAAACACATCCAATTCGAGCCCGTGGTCGACGCCCCATTGTTGTCCTTCCTGTTTGATTCCGTTTTCTATCACTGAAATCCGATTAAATCCCATGCCTCGAATCATAGGCTTAGAAAACCCCGAACCAATATCCATTGAATGAATACCCGGCGTATGTTCCAATGTTTTTATAAGATTACCAGAAAAATGCGCTCGAAGAAAATGTTCATCCAACATTTCAACGGCTACAGTAGAAGAAAGACGCGCTCTTTCCAAAGCAGAGCTTACTACTACTACGCTATCCAAACGGACAACTTGTACCGAATCTGTTTCTTGCGCACAAACGGGTAAAATAAACAACACAAACATACCGGCAATAAATCCGATACGCATAATTAATCACTTGAGAATTGAAAATTAAAAATGGAAAGTTAAAAAAATGGAGAATTGAAAATAGAGAGTGGAAAATTAATCAATTCTCAATTTTTTATTTTTAATTCTCCATTCTCAACTCATTCTCGTCAATTGAATCGGCGGACCGCGCAAAAAATAGGAAAAGAGAGGTGTATGATATTCCGTTTTTTCGTAAAATCCTGTTTCAAAGGGAAGATAGAAAAAAACAGGATTTAATTCCAACAATTCCGTTCCGATGTAAGAAGCGTAATAGAATTGGCAAACCGGACAATCGTTATCGTTATGATGAGAAGACCGGTTGGAAGACTCGGAAGCATTTAATTGTTCACAAGAAATATGAAAAGACTTACACAAAGGAGGATACAAGAACAGGATTAGTAAAAATCCTATCTTGATTATTTGGTTATGTACCGTTCTTTTCATTTCATTTGTTCTAATTGAAAAACCAATAAATTGATATATTTATAACACAAATATAGAATTTAATTTCTGAATAAGGAATTTATTTCCTGTTAAATAATATTAAATTATCAATTTTAAATACTACCGTGATGGCTAATTTTATTATTATAAGAGATTTATGTGAAAGAAAAAAATCACTATTCGAGAATTAGCTTCTCGAATAGGAAAGGATGAAAGCACTATTCAGACACTGATGAGAAATGGATCGACGAACACAACTACATTAGAGAAAATAGCTCAAGTAT
>JAISOJ010000048.1 GCA_031275735.1 Dysgonamonadaceae bacterium | reverse complement strand
ATGTATCGTAACTATGAATATGGGGTACGGTCTCAAATTATTTGATTTTGTTTTATCTTATTAACCAATATAAAACAAAATCAACTAATTTGAGACACTACCTTTTTTTTTATTGGAGGCTGAATAGTTACAGAAATTATTTAACTTTGTTTTTTTATTATATAATAACTATTTTGATACATGTTGGAGCAAGAACTTCAATGGGAAAAAGATATATTCTTTTTTCTAAACGGAAGCAATTCTACTTTATTAGATAATTTTTTCTGGGGATATTCTTGGAAATGGACATGGATTCCATTTTACCTCTGCTTTTTTTTCGTATTTGTTTATAAAAATGATCGGAAAGAAACTTTGCTCATTATTTTATCTGTTACAATACTCGTTTTTTTATGCGATCAGATTGCTTCCGGATTTTGCAAACCGTTTTTTCATCGGTTTCGACCTTCTCATCATCCTGATTTTCAAGAACAGGTAAAAATTGTTTTTGGCTACAAAGGAGGAAAATATGGTTTTATTTCGAGTCATGCCGCTAATGCTTTCGGATTTGCCGTTTTCACGGCTCGTTTATTCAAAAACAAATTTTTTACAGGAACAATTTTGCTTTTTGCATTAATCAACGCTTATTCAAGAGTCTATTTAGGCGTTCATTTTATATCGGACATAATAGTAGGAGCTGTCGTAGGCGTTATACTTGGGTTTACCGTTTATTGGCTATATGATTTATGTAAGAGAAAATTTTTAAAAATAAATATTCCACCTAAAACAAATCCGTTTTATCCGGTCAAAACAATTTATTTCCTTTGTGCAGCTTATTTTGCTATGCTCTTATTTTTATTTCTGTACGCTTTTGTGTCGAATTATTGATTGATAAAAATTTTGAATTGAAAAAATTGATACTTCATGAACTTTAAAATTTTAGCAATTAATATTCAATCAATTAAAATATTTTATTAACAATAAAAAAAGTTGGAGCAAATTTATTTTAGTGAAAAAATTGGATGGTATCATTTTTTTGATTAAGTTAGGGGCGTGAAAATAAATTAAATATTAATATTTATAAAATAACAAAATCCATGAAAACAATAACATTTAATGAACTTCGCAGAATCAAAGACAATTTGCCTGATGGTAGCATCCGCCGAATAGCCGCAGAGTTAGGTATTCCGGTAGAAACGGTAAGAAACTATTTCGGTGGGATGACTCACAGCACAGGCGATAATTGCGGCATTCATATAGAACCGGGACCTGATGGCGGCATCGTCTTGTTAGATGACCCGACCATTCTTGAAAAAGCGCTGATCATTTTAGGTGAAAATACGCACAAAGTAGCATCTGTTACTTCAAACGTTTAATTTTTTTGAGGGAAATGGAACAAGGAGAATGGTGAACAAACTGATTTCACCATTTTCCTTGTTCAACTTCCGTTTTTTTCGCTCTCCTTTCTTTTTATTTATATTATGGAAGACAAATTAATTACATTAGCTATACATACTTACCAAAAGGCGCAAATAATAAAAACTTTGCTGGAAAGCGAAGGAATCGAAGTTTACTTACACAATGTGAATTTGATTTCGCCCATGGTTTCTTCAGGCGTGCGCGTCCGTATCAAAGAAAGTGATTTACCTGCCGCCTTAAAATTTATTGAAAACACCACTATATTCAACGACGAATCGGATGAAGAAAAAGAAAAAACAAGACAATCGAAAAAAATACTTATCCCCATCGATTTTTCCGATTATTCTCTACATGCTTGTGAAATAGGATTCAATTATGCAAAAGAAATCGATGCGGAAGTAATTATTATTCATGCGCATTTTACTCCTTATTTTCCTCCTGCTATTCCTCTGAACGACACATTTTCTTATCCGGCTATCGTAACCGACGAAGAAAATATCGCTTTATTGAATAAAACAAAAGAAGATTTGAAAAATTTTTCTCATTTTATCGAAGAAAAAATACAATCGGGCGAGTGGGCTAATGTTCCCTTTTCCACGGTATTTTGTGAAGGACTGCCGGAAGAAGAAATTGTTTCGTACAGCCACAAACACCATGTGAGCCTAATTATTATGGGTACGCGAGGAAAGGACCAAAAAGATATTGATTTAATAGGAAGCGTAACCGCTGAAGTCATTGAAATGACTAAAGTACCCGTATTTGCTATTCCGGAGAATACTCCTTTTCGGAATTTCTCAGGAATAAAAAAAATAGCATTAGGCACAAGTTTCGAACAAAACGATTTCATTGCCTTTGACACATTGTTTAAAATGTTTCGAAACTATGGCGTCGAGTATTGCCTTTTTCACATTACGCATAAACAAAATACATGGAATGAGATTAAGTTAGCCGGAATAAAAGAATATTTTGCCAAACAATATCCGGGTATTAAGATTCAGTATGATATATTGGATGCCCACGATTTTATTTTGGACCTTGAAAAATTTGTCAGGAACAATAAAATTGACATTATTGCTATTCCTACTTATAAACGTAATCTTTTTGCCAGGATGTTCAATCCGAGCGTAGCAAGGAAAATGTTGTTTCATACGGATACGCCGTTATTAACGTTGCGTTACTGAAAAACGATTTGATTCCGGCAAATATTACTTTACAAATTTGTTAATAGCATCGATATAAGCCTCAACGGAAGCGGCAATAATATCGGTATTGGCCGCAAACCCATAGTAATTGACACCATTGTGTTCTACTTGCATATGTACTTTGCCTATATCGTCACTTCCTTTATTAATCGCTTGAATTAAAAATTCTTGTATTACCATTGGACGACGTATAATCTGTTTTAATGCTTTGATAGCGGCGTCGACCGGACCATTGCCGGAGGCGGCGGCTTCGAATTTCTCGCCGGCAATATTTAGTCCGATACTGGCTACCGGTCGGATGCCTACTCCCGAAGTAACCTGAAGATACTCCAATCGAACCCGCTGCGATTCCGTCCGATCTTTTCCGGCTAACATTAAGATGTCGTCGTCGTTGATATCCTTTTTGTTGTCGGCTAATTTGAGAAAAGCTTCGTAAACGCTATCTAATTTTTTTTGCAAAAGTTCGACGCCTAAAAGACTTAACCGATGCTTCAAAGCAGCCCGTCCACTACGAGCCGTCAAAGCAATCGTATTTTCGTCGATACCCACATCTTTCGGATCAATAATTTCGTAACTTTCACGGTTTTTTAATATACCATCCTGATGGATACCCGATGAATGAGCAAAAGCATTTCGTCCGACAATGGCTTTATTCGGCTGAACAGGCATATTCATCAAACTGGAAACCATCCGGCTGACAGGATAAATGTGTTTAGTATTGATATTCGTATCAATTGACAATTCTTTATGACTTTTCAAAATCATAGCCACTTCTTCCAACGAAGTGTTTCCTGCTCGTTCACCAATTCCATTAATAGTTACTTCTACTTGCCTCGCTCCATTTATGATCCCTGCAACCGTATTTGCCGTAGCCATTCCTAAATCATTATGGCAGTGAGTAGAAAGAATAATATTGTGAATGCCGTTCACATTTTCCATTAAGAATTTGATTTTTTCGCCATATTCCGTTGGTAGGCAATAACCGGTTGTGTCCGGGATATTAACTATCGTCGCTCCCGCTTTGATAACGGCTTCCACTATACAGGCAAGGTAAATATTATCGGTGCGTCCTGCATCTTCGCAGTAAAATTCCACATCTTCCACGTGCTTCTTGGCATATTTGACGCAAGCTATGGCTCGCTCTCTTATTTCATCTTCTGTGGCATTGAATTTATATTTAATATGGAAAGGAGAAGTGCCTATACCCGTATGAATTCTTTTTCTTTTGGCAAATTTCAGTGCTTCGACAGCCACGTCGATATCTTTTTCCACAGCTCGGGTAAGAGCGCAAATTACCGGCCAAGTAACCGCTTTTGAAATTTCTACCACAGAATTGAAATCTCCAGGGCTAGAAACAGGGAATCCCGCTTCGATTACGTCAACTCCCAAATTTTCCAAAGCTTGCGCCACCTGAATTTTTTCAATCGTATTTAATTGACAGCCGGGAACTTGTTCCCCATCCCGCAACGTAGTATCAAAAATAAATAATCTTTCAGCCATAATCCGATATCACACCTGCTTCACCTTTGCTTCTTGAAGAGAATTGTAAAGGTAGTAAACAATAATCCGTATAATTATATCTGCCATAAAAGACGATCAATTGCCTTTTAGCGCGACAAAGGTAAAAAAGAGTTTTTCAATTAACAAACAAAAGAAAGGAAAAAGCCTGAAGTTGTATCAATAACTATATTTTTCTGCTATTCTCTTGTCACTTTTTAAGTCTTTCCAGACCAAACCAATACTTATCCGAATCTACCGGATTCATTATATAAAGTGAATCCTTACAGCTTTTACTTAATTTATAATGGCAATTCTTATCATTCCCAATAGAGAAAAACAGGGAAGAATCAGTCATTGAATAAATCCCTAAATTGCGTTGCGCTTCTAATTTCAGCGTGTCTAAACCGGTAACATGAGTATAAAACTTATAGCTTGCCTTATTATCCTTGAAAATATATACTGTTGAATCAATAGTGGATAAACCATCTTCAGCAATTGATTTTCCGGACCATATTCCTTCAATAAGTTTATTATCCAGATAATTATCCGGCGTGTCTTTGGTATCGATGCACGATGAGTAGAAGGCAAATACGCATACTGCGCATGATGTGAATACGTTTTTTTTCATAGGAAAGTGTTTTTAAATTTACAATAAAATAGCGCATATCAGTCGTTTGTTTCGATAATATTTCGTACAATTATCTACACATAGAGAACAATGACGAATTATCGAAGTAACTTAAATGATAATCAATCACGTTGTAAAATTACAAATAATTTGGGACATACGCAAACGTAAACATATTCGATGCCATTTGTCTCGTCCTATCATAATTTTTGTTTTGTGTAATGCTATGATGGACGAACCATGATAAAATACGAAGACCTTTGATTGTATAAATTCTTATTTACAGGTATTTTATATTTTTACCTTCCAAAGAGATGAAAGATAAATTTTTTATCTGGCATATTATGATTATATTTGCCGCTGATTTAAGGATGTGCTACATCACTCTAAATAAGTCGTTTTTAGCAAATTATATAAATAAGGTATGAAAACAATTTCTTTATTCACAGCCATATGTATTCTTACATTGAACGCGTGCGCCAAAGCGCCCAAAAGCGCTGAGTACGAAATAAAAGGAAAAATCGGTAATTACGACGATCCGGCAAAAATTTACTTACAATATGTAGATAACAATGAAATAATCACTCAATCCGAAACACTTAAAGAAGGTCGCTTTTTATTTTCCGGCAAAATACAATCTCCTTCTAACGGAAGGTTGGTAATTGTTTCCGACGGTTCCCCGATAGACAATCAAAAATCGTATGAACATAGTATACCTCTTATCGTTGGTAATGAAAAATTAAGCATCAATAGCAATGATTTCATTACCAACGCAGTTATCAAAGGCTCTCCGCTCAATGATGATTTGAAAAGACTAAAAGCACAATTAGATACAATCAACAATAAAAAGGATAATTTGCTTCAGGAATATTACAACTCTCCGTTTGAAAAACAACAAAACAGCGATTTTCAACAATTTGTTCAAAAAAAATTAAATGAAATAGGAGATGAAACTAAAGAAGCATGCAAAAATTTCATTAAGAATAATCCCGATTCATATATCAGCCTGATGGCTTTAATGGAATACGGCAGGCAGACCCAAGATATGGATGAAATCAGTTCTTTGTTTTACACGTTAAGCGCAGATGTTCAAAACACAAGCGAAGGTAAAAATATAGAGTTACAACTATCGGTATCAAAAACGATTGCTATCGGATCCATTGCTCCCGATTTTACGCAAAACGATCCGGAAGGAAATCCTATTATGCTTTCAGATTTCAGGGGAAAATACCTTCTCCTTGATTTTTGGGCAAGTTGGTGCGGTCCTTGCCGGAAAGAGAATCCCCATATTGTAAAGACTTACAATCAATATAAAGATAAAAATTTTGAAATATTAGGAATTTCGTTAGATAATCCCGGAGGAAAACAAAATTGGTTGAACGCAATTCAAAACGACGGGTTGACCTGGCCGCAAGTATCGGATTTGAAAGGATGGCAAAATGCTGTTGCTATTCAATATAATGTCCAATCCATTCCGCAAAATTTCCTCATAGACCCGAAGGGCGTTATCATTGCCAAAAATTTAAGAGGAGAAAAACTAGCAGCAAAATTAAAAGAAATTTTTGAATAGGAATATCATTTGAATGATGAATCATAAATAAATCCGTTCAACGATTTTATTGAAGAATGAAGAGGAAAATTTCTTAAAACAGCAAAAAATCAACAAACTCTAATGTAGCTTCATCCTATTGGGAATGACGATGAGACGATTATTATTTCTTTTTTTCTTAACCGTTTTTTATAAAGCAGGTTTTGCTCAAACGGTTGAATTTTATTTTCCAACGCTTGCCGGAGAAGAATACTTAATCTACCTTAATAAAGGGACGCAAAATGATACGGTTCAAAAAGGAGTAATTGCCGAAGGTGGGCGTTTTACCTTCACGCTTCCTGAAGAAAATCGGGACTACGCGGGTATTGTCAACTTTGTTTTTTCTGCCGGAAAACAAGGTTTTATTCTGAATAATGAAACTATTTCAATCAAGGCTGCAAATCCGTATGAAAATAGTCTTGTTTTTGAAAACAGCGAAGAAAATGATTTTTTGTTCAAACGGATGAATGAATTCAAAGAAGTATTACAGAAAACCAATGCCGTTTACCGGATTAAAGAGATTTTTGATGAAAATAACCCCCTCTATCAAGCGGCGGAGCATGAAATCGCCCAATTGGAAACCATCTATCAAACCCATAGGAATGAATTAGCAAATAGCAATCTATATGCAGCCCGTTACATAGAATTATTTCATTTTTTGAATGGATTTATTTCCGGTATAGCTATGTCCGAACAGGAAAAACAGATCGATGCAGCTCGTTTCATAACCGGCTACCTGGATATGGACGTCCTTTATACCAGTGGTTTCTGGAATTATGTAATCTCTTCGGCTTTCGAACTATTTCCCGATAAAGCGCTTTTTGGGCAAGCGATGGTGAAAAATCTTGAACGCACTCGGTCGCCAAAAGTATTTGATGCTTTAGCTAATGATTTGGTAACTATTTGCGAACAATTCGACTGGCCGGAAGCGGAAGACTTCATTATTTCTTACTTAGTTTCTTCCGGACGGATACAAAATGCGACGGGCAAGTTGTGGGCAGCGATGGAAATGGATAAAGTGAAAGCCGGAAACAAAGCAATTCCTATCCAGGGAATAAAAAATTTGTCCAATACGCTCCTTATATTTTACGAATCGGACTGCGGTAGTTGTGAAGAACAATTAAATGAATTAGTTACACACTATTCTACACTAAAAGAAAAAAAGATGCAAATCGTTTCTATCGCTGCCGATAGAGACGAACAAATTTTCGAAAAGCGTGCAGCTACTTTCCCTTGGACAGATAAACTTTGCGATTATAAAGGTTTTACCGGAGAAAATTTTATTAATTACCGCATAATTGGAACGCCTACCATTTTTATTATTGACAAAAAAGGATATATTACCGGCCGTTATGCCCGATTGCAAGAAACGGGATTAATAAATGAACTCAAATAGTAAAACTTTTTGATATTTCGGTTTTTTATTAAAACGGCTGTTGTGCGAAAATCCGATTTTATCATGTAAATTTGCATGTCGCTTTACAGCAATAGACGTCGAGATGGAAATATAAAGAAAAATAAGTTTATGGAACAATCATTTATAAATAAGATCAAGTATATAAAAATGTCCGCTCATTATTTATCGCTTGCCGCTTGTTTACTAGTTTTTTTTGCATGTAACGGAAACAAAAAAGAGGCCTTAGCTGCTTTGGAAAAGGCAAAAACATTGTATGAAAACGCCCAATACAGTGCAGCTAAGCAAACGCTTTGCGATTTGCAAACACAATATCCGAGAGAAGTTGAATTGTTGAAAGAAGCTTTGCATTTAACGAGACAAATCGAATTGAAAGAACAGGAAAGAAATTTCTTCTTCTGCGACAGCCTGCTCATTATCCGACAAGCCGAAGTCGATTCAATCCGACAATATTTTGTTTTGGAAAAAAATCCGGAATATGACGTCGCAGGTCGATATATCGAAAAAAAAGCGGCGGCTTCGTCTTATTCCATGAGAATACAAACGGGAATTAATGAATCAGGAGATATGTATTTGAAGAGCGTTTATAAGGGAAAGACCCCGATCCGCCATAATCAGTTGAAAATTTCAACATCGGCAGGAGAATATGCTCAAACAGAAATTATTCCTTTCGACGGGGGAGCTAATTATACTTTTAAAGACGATAATACCGGCTTAATTTATGAAATTGTTACCTACCAAAAAGGACGGGATAATGGATTGATTCGGTTTATATATAATTATTCTACCCAAAAATTGACCGCTCAATATTTAGGCGGTAAAACTTATTCTTTCGTTCTTACCTCTCCGGAAGTAGAATCATTGGTCAAAACCCTGAATTTCTCCACTATGCTTTTGGATATCCAAAAATTGCAGAAAGAAAAGGCGAAGGCAGAGAAAAGAGTCCAATACATACAATCGAAACTGTAATATAAACGCTGGCGACATACTATGGCTTCGTATCTACAAGTGGATGGATTAACAAAAAGTTTCGGCGACAGGCTTCTTTTCAAAGATTTGTCGTTTGGTATCGATCAAAGACAGCGGGTAGGATTGATTGCCGGAAATGGCGTAGGAAAAACGACTTTACTCAATATTTTAGCAGAAAAAGAAGATTGCGATGCCGGCGATATTGTTTACCGTCGCGACTTGCAAGTGGGATATTTAGAGCAAAACCCTCATTTCCCTTCTGAATTGACTGTATTACAGGCGGTCGCCCGATCAAATAACGATGCAGATCTGTTGAAAGCCAAACAAATGCTTTCGCTCTTAAAGATAAATCATTTCGAACAAAAAACAGAAGAATTGTCCGGCGGCCAGCTCAAACGGGCAGCTTTAGCACATGTTTTAATTACCGAGCCGGATTTACTATTGTTAGACGAACCAACGAATCATTTGGACATGGAAATGACGGAATGGTTGGAAGACTACTTGATTCGTTCCAACCTCAGCCTTTTAATGGTGACGCATGACCGCTATTTCCTCGACCGCGTTTGCACAGAAATCATCGAAATAGACAACCAACAACTTTATTCATACAAAGGAGGTTACAATAATTACCTCGAAAAAAGGCAAGAACGTATCGACGATCAAAACAAAGATTTGGCAAGGGCCAATAATTTGTTCCGTAAAGAATTGGATTGGATGCGCCGCCAACCGCAAGCACGGGCGACTAAAGCCAAAGCGAGGATTGATACATTTCACGACTTAGAGAAAAAAGTGCAGCAAGGGCGATCTACCCAAAATATACGCTTGGATGTAAAGGCTTCTTATATAGGAAATAAAATCTTTGAAGCTAAGCATATTTCTAAAAAATTCGGTCCTATTAAAATTGTAGAAGATTTCAACTATGTTTTTTCCCGTTATGAAAAATTAGGTATCGTAGGCGCTAACGGTACCGGCAAATCGACTTTCATTAAAATGTTGTTGGGAAAAATTGATTCCGATCAAGGAAAATTCGACATTGGCGAAACGGTTCGTTTCGGGTATTATAGTCAGGACGGTTTGCAATTTGATGAAAACAAGACAGTTATTGATGTGGTACAGGACATTGCCGAAGTGATTGATTTGGGCGATGGCAGGAAGCTGACGGCTTCGCAATTTCTGCAATATTTTCTTTTTACGCCGGAAAAACAGTACAATTTTGTCCACAAACTCAGTGGCGGAGAAAAACGTCGTTTGTATCTATGCAGCGTCCTGATCGGAAATCCCAATTTCCTGGTTTTGGACGAACCGACGAACGATTTGGATATCATCACATTAAATGTATTAGAAGAATACCTTTCCGCGTTCAAAGGTTGTGTAATTGTGGTTTCGCACGACCGATATTTTATGGATAAGGTAGTGGATCACTTGCTGGTTTTCAAAGGAGAAGCAGAAATCAAAGATTTTCCGGGCAACTATACGCAGTATCGTTCGGCCGTTAATAAAGAACCGGCGCTAAAGAGTAAGGAATCGTCCGGAGCAAACAAAAAACAGTCGCCGACGCTTGATTCGCGGACAAGCGCCGAAAATAAAAAACAAAAACTTTCATTCAATGAAAAACGCGAATTGGAAGTTTTGGAAAAAGAAATTCCTGCATTGGAAGTAGAACAAACCCAGTTGGAAACCCAACTATCGAGCGGAACTTTACTCACTAATGAATTATTAGCTAAATCACAAAGGATCAGCCAAATAATAGATGAATTGGACGCAAAAATGATTCGATGGATGGAACTGTCCGAAAAAAATCAGCAAGCGACAAAGCTATGATAATCGATCGTATTTCCATATTAAATTTCAAAAACATCGAAGAC
The DNA here is from genome assembly GCA_031275735.1 of Dysgonamonadaceae bacterium. Lineage (GTDB taxonomy): Bacteria > Bacteroidota > Bacteroidia > Bacteroidales > Azobacteroidaceae > Azobacteroides. The sequence goes on along the minus strand of JAISOJ010000048.1, from coordinate 66,476 downwards.
GCCGAATTGTCATTTTCACCGAAAATAAATTGTTTCTTCGGCAATAACGGAATGGGAAAAACCAATTTGTTGGACGCTCTTTATTATCTTTCTTTTACCAAAAACCATACTAATTTAGCTGATTCACAATTGATTAAGCATAATCAGGATTTTTGCGTGCTTCAAGGTTTTTACAGTGAAGGAGAAATCGTTGAGGAGATTTATTGCGGAATTAAACAGGGACAAAAGAAAGTTTTCAAGCAGAACAAAAAAGAATATGAACGCTTGTCTGATCATATCGGTTTGATTCCTTTAGTGATGATTTCGCCTTCTGATAGTAATTTGATTCAGGGGGGAAGTGATGAAAGGCGAAAATTTGTCGATATGTTGATTTGTCAATGCGACAAAGCATACCTGCATGCACTTATCCGATATAATAAAGCCTTGCAACAGCGCAATTTTCTTCTGCGCGAGGCCCCCGATTCTACCGACATTTCTTTATTTGAAATATTGGAAGAACAATTAATTAACGAAGGAGAAATTATTTACAACAAACGTAAGGAATTTACTACAGAGTTTATACCGGTCTTTAAAGAATATTACCAAATCATTGCCAAAGGATCTGAATCGATTGATTTACAATATGATTCGCAGTTAAACAAGTTATCACTTGCTCGCCTGTTGGTAGATAAACGGGCAAAGGATAAAATGCTGGGATACACTAGCGTAGGGATACATAAAGATGATTTTCATTTTTTATTAGAAAATTACCTGATACGGAAAACCGGCTCCCAAGGACAAAACAAAACTTACTTGATTGCTTTGAAATTGGCGCAATTTAGTTTTCTCGTGAAAGAAGGTTCGACACTCCCTATTCTGTTATTAGATGACATATTTGATAAATTAGATGCCGATAGGGTAGAGCAAATTATCCAGTTAGCTTTACAACCGGAGTTTGGTCAGATATTTATTACCGACACCAACCGTAAATACTTAGATGAGATACTGGAAAGTATGAATCACGATTATAAATTATTCCAAGTAAAAGAAGGCGTAATAAAAGAACTGTAATGAAAAGAAGCGATACACAACCTATATCCCATGTATTGGAAGTATTTTTCAAGGAAAATCCTCAATTGGCCCGCAAATTAGCGGAAACCCGTTTGATGAATGCGTGGGAAAAAATGTTAGGGCAAGCTATTATGAAATATACCAGTCAATTGTTTATCAAAAATCAATGCTTGTATGTAAAAATAAACTCTTCGGTAGTAAAAAGCGAATTAATGATGTACCGAGAAAAACTGATTCAAAACCTGAATGAAGAAGCTGGTGCACAAGTAATAACGAATATAAACTTCCTTTAATCCTTGAAAAATGTTAACGAATTGTTTTCCTGCATCGTAATCCCTGAGATTATTGCTTCCTTACTTGCGTCTCCTTTCTGTATAACTTCCACGGCTTTTTTTACAACCGGATCGTTACTCATAAAAACCGGATAAAAAGCTTCATCGCCAAAAAAATGATGTAAAATGTAAGCATAAGTAGTGACGAGTATCTGGTTAGACGATTTGGTTATTAAGTTGCTTCTTCTTTTGATGCCGTTTTCCTCGGCATAACGAGTAATTTCAGATAAGATCGATTGCGTCTTCAGATACTCCAACATTTCTTTGTAATTTTTGAAAGTATTTAATTTTTCACGATTACTGTCGGAATAGAAAAAAGCAAATTTATTGAAAACTTCTTTGGTTTCCAATTTGATATAATAAGTGGTAAGGTCGGTGGTATCGATAGGGACGAAAATATCAGGTACAATACCTCCTCCGCCATATACTTTTCGTCCGTGAACCGTATAATATTCCAACGATTTATCTACTTTGATACTATCTTCGTGAAACACTTCCCCATTAGCAAATTGCTCTATCCAATCTTGGTTATATTCATCGATTTTCCCTAGCTTGTATTTGCGTTGAATATTTCTCCCCGAAGGAGTATAGTAACGGGCAATAGTCAATCGCAAAGCTGATCCGTCCGATAATTCGATCTGATTTTGCACCAATCCTTTTCCAAAAGATCGTCTTCCTATGATCAAACCGCGGTCGTTGTCTTGAATAGCGCCTGCTACGATTTCACTTGCCGAAGCCGACATTTGGTCCATCAGAATAACTAATTGTCCCTCTTGACAGGTTCCCGTACCATTTGCAAATGATTCTTCCCTCGGGAAAGCTTTGCCTTCCATATAAACAATCCGGTTACCCAACGAAAGAAATTCATTCGTAATATTGATAGCTGCATCCATAGCGCCTCCTCCATTCATCCGCAAGTCAATAATAAAAGAATGACATCCTTGGGCAGTTAATTTTGCCATTGCATTGAGAAATTCTTTGTAAGTTGTATGGCTGAATTTTTTAAATATCTTAATAAAACCAACGCCCTCAGCCACTTGGTAAGCCGCAGGAACAGTTGTCAAGGGAATTATTCCCCGTTTTATTTCAAAAGGAATCATTGTATCGGAACCATTCCTTTTCACGCTTATTTTAAGAGCCGTATCTACTTTGCCTTTTACTGTGTTCAATATTTTTTCTACCGTAATAGAATCTCCTACAAATAGAGAATCATTAATAGTAATAATGCGGTCGCCTCGAAGTAAACCGACTTGATCGGAAGGCCCTCCGGGGACAATGCCTGTAATAACAATCGTATCCCTGTACTGGATAAAATCGGCTCCAATACCGCCGAAATGCCCTTCCATATCTTCATTGTATGCTTGCAAATCGTCGGGAAGGATGTAAATCGAATGCGGGTCCAATTCTTCAACAATGTTAACTATGGCCTTTTCGGTCAAATCTTTCATATTGATGGCATCAACATAATCTTCATTGACGATGTCCAAAATAACATTGATTTTGTTTCCGGAAGTAAAAAACAATTTCCTCCCGAAAGATTTCCCCGAAACAAAACTACCGACAATAAAACCGGTGATCAAAGAAAGCAGGATACTAATTATTATCCACCAAGATTTCTTTTTTAATTTCATTAGTTTTGATGAATGAAATTTTTATTTGTTTAATTCTTCTTTGCCTATATAAACCACTTCGATATTAGCTTTTTGAAGAAGCCCTATCCCTTCAGTCAAACGATATTGTTCAGAATATACAACTCGCTTGATCCCCGCCTGAATAATCAATTTTGCACATTCTATGCATGGCGAAGCCGTAACGTATAAAGTCGAATCTTTGCTGTTATTATTTGAACGGGCAATTTTAGTAATCGCATTAGCTTCAGCATGTAAAACATAAAGTTTTGTCAATCCGTTTTCGTCCTCGCACACATTCTCAAATCCGGCAGGAGTCCCGTTGTATCCATCGGAAATAATCATTTTATCCTTAACAATTAAAGCTCCTACTTGACGGCGTTTACAGTACGAATTCTCTGCCCATACGAGGGCCATTCGAAGGTAACGCTTATCCAGTTGCTGTTGTTTATCATTTAAGTCACTCATGGATACAGTTTTCAGAGCGCAAAAATACAAATAATATTATAAAATATGCGATTTAACCGGTTCTTTTTTAAATTAGGCATATAAATATTGTAAAAAAAGATATTTTTCCTCTTGAATCGCGAACGTAATTGCACCAAATTAAAGTAATAACTCATGTTACGCAAGATTATAATTTTTGATATTCTCAAGTTCATTCCAAGCGATTTTTAGTGCTCTGAAATAAATTTTGGATTTCAGGGCAAAATGATTCAATTTGTGAATAAATTTGAATTGTCTCATTCCCAAATAGGTTGACAGATTAAAAAGACAACTTGAAATGGAATTAAGTAATTTTGTATTACCTCGTAGGGTAAAAGAACGAATGCTCCCTGAGTATTTGGGTGGTGTAAAAACCGCCCGGATGCTAAGTGAAGAATCCGTCATGATCCTCAATGCCGTAAATAAGATGATTAGTCGTTATAAAGACACGTTTTTGCCTACTTTGAAGAACCGATTATCCTGCCGGCGATGAAAGAAAAATCGAAAAAAGTCAGTGAGCGTGATTGGATGCATGAAGTTTCGGAGTTGCGTCGTCAGCTTAATGAATCTCGATTAAAGATTGAAGGCTATGAGATTATGGGCGATATGCTGGAAGTGCAGTATGGGATTGATTTATAAAAAAAATCCGTAGCCAGACAGTCACGCGCCTCCGGGAGCGACACGCAGAAGCAGGATTTTGTACACTCTGCGGTCTGTTTGGCTATACAGGGCAAGCCTTAAGTTTGCCCTGTGTTTTTTATTTTTTCATTAATATTAAAAAAAAGTTGTTATATTTGCACTTAATTTGAACAAAAATACCTATTATGAAAATGGATTGTTTCTTTGAAAATAGAAATCAGTTAATTATCTTTAACATTCTTTGTTGGGATATTAAAGGGTTTTTATTAGAGAAAAGAAAGGGAGAAGGAGAGATTATGCCGTTTATGCCTTATCTAAAATGCGCCTGTCCGCGTAGTAATAAACATTTCTTTTTAAAGACAAGAGAAGATTTCCTAGTTTAGCCGAAACCGTGAAAATTTGTCAACGCAAGGATCTTAATAGATTTTTTATTATTTAACAATCAATTTAATTTTAAAGCTTATGAGAAAACGATTAATTACGCTGTTGGTTTTGGCCGTTATTTGGGGATTAAATGTAACCGCCCAAAATACAAAACCAAACACTCGTATCGAGAGTGTTCATGCTAAAGAAGCAAGTTTGAATCAAAAGAGCAAACTTGAAACTCCTTTTAACCCCCAATTCTATGAAAGAATGCAGGCGGATAGGAAAAACGAACTGTCCTTAATCAGGAAAAACGGGAAAACCGTTCTCCGTCCCGGAGAAAACCATGCGGCAGGAAAGCGAGGAATTGTCCGGATCAGGGGAAGTAAAAAAGAATCTGTGAAAAGAACGCTAACCTACAAAATCGGGCATCCCTGCGTAATAAAATCGACCAACGAAGACGCCGCCACCATAACGTTGAAAGTGATTGGCGACCCCTGGGAGGATGGAACCGGCTTTCAAGCCTTGCTGGACGCAGACCATGCCATAGACCCTGATGCAATTTCTTTCGTTGACGAACAACTTTTCGACATGTGCGAATATACCATTCCGGAAGGAGCAAGCGCTGATCTGACCGAACCTGTAATGGTACTTGACGATGAAATAAGCATAGCCGTGCCGGAAGGCGTGTATGATATTATTTTCCTCAATCCCGATCAAAATTACGGAGACATTTATATTTGTCTCTGGTACGACACGGAAGAAACAGCTTTTGGGGACGATTTTTCATTTGAGGCCGGGTATGAATACATTTTCATTATCGAATATGAGGGTCTGGTCGAATACTATCCTCCCATCGACGTTGCGCTTACCCGACTTACCTTGATGCCGGTTTCAGCCAACTTGACTGACAGTGAAGAAATCGGCGTCGTTTTATCGAATGTCGGTACGCAGTCTGTTTCTTCCGTGGAATTATCCTATCGGATCAACGACGGGGAAACGGTTACCGAAACGTATGCGGAAACCTTAACCCCAGGAGCCGAAGTTACCTATACTTTCAACGCGAAAGCCGATTTTTCGGAGGTCGGCCTGTATACCGTAACGGCATGGCTTACTTATGAAGAGGATATGAATCCTTTCAATAATCAAACGACCGGAACAACTGAACATGTGGTTCCTTTGCCTTTACCTTTTGATTGCGGCTTTGACAGTCGCGACGACATGACGACCTACTGGACGATTATTAATGCGAATGGTAATTACACTTGGCTCTATGATAATCAGAACGTGGATGCGGACGGAGGCGTCGGCGCAATACAAATTTCGGCTACGGGCGATGCCTATTTGATAAGTTATCCGTTGATTTTCCCGGAAGCGGGAACTTACCATATTACTTTCCAGACGATGGCATTCGGTACGGAATCGTTAAGGGTCTTATACGGGCCTTCCCCTAATTGGGAAGAGATGGAGGTTTTGAAGGATTATACTTTCTTGATTCATGAAGATTGGCCGACGTCCGTGATTGATTTCGAGGTACCGGAACCTGGAACTTACCATATAGCTTTCCATTACTATTCCGAGGAAAGTGAAGGCGGATGGGCGCTTGTTCTGGATAATATCTTTGTCGGTGAAGGCGTATTTGTAGGGATTCCCGACCTTACGTTTGCCAATCTGTTAGTGCCGGGTTCTTCCTGCGACTTTTCTTCTGCTACTGTTTTAGGATCCGCTGTCCGAAATAACGGTACCGAACCTGTCTCGGAATTTACGCTGACTTACCGGATAAACGACAGCGAGGCCATTTCCGAAACCTTTAACGAGGCGATAGGCGTCAGGGAGTCTAAAGAAGTTTATTTCACCCAACCGGCTGATTTTTCTACGCTTGGGAATTATGCAATAACAATAACTGCTTCCACTCCGAACGAAGAAAATACGTCCGATAATAGCGTTTCGACTTCGCTTACTCATTATTCCCCGATTGCGGAACTTCCGTTTGAAAGCGATTTTGCAAACAAGGAAGACCGCAACGACTGGAGTTCAACGCTAGCCAACGCCTGGGGAGCCAGCGATTATTCCGGATGCCTGTACCCGATCGGTAAGTACCCGCTGCTCTCCCGCTGTATCGCTTTGCAACCGGGTAATTACCGCTTTACATACACTTATTCGGCCGGATGGTTATCATATGGTACTGTATTTCCGGATAATTTCTATGTTGCCTACGGCCTTTCGGGATCTGATCCTGCCGGATGGACGCCGGTAAAGGAATACTTCGATGAATATACAAGCGACAATACGGTGGAAGACAAGATTGTTCTGAATATTACCGAAGCAGGGGAATATGTTATCGGTATTTTCCCTGTAAAGATTGGCGATTTAGCTATTTACAAAACATCGGTATCTACATTGCCGGGACATGACGTTCTCATTAACAGGGTTGAATCGCCGGCTTCCTTTCCCCGTAAAACGCCTAAGTACCAGGTAGAAGGAGAAAAAATATTCAACGTATTTGTCCAAAACCAAGGTACCGGTGCAGAAACCGGTTCTGTCGAGTTGAACATGAATAATGATAGTAACCCGCTTGCAACGACCGACTTTACGCTTTCAACTTTCGGCGAAGTAAAAGCAGTACCGCTCAGCGTTACGTTCTCCGCCTTGCCGGTAGGCCCCCTAAATTTGCAATTCAAGGCAAATATCGACTCCGGCGATCCGAATCCGGATGATAATACTATACAAATTCAGAAAACCGTTTCCGACTCGACCTACGTGTGGGACAACATCGATTCCGATTTTCCGAGAGGCTTAGGAGTAACGGGCGGAACATGTAAGTTCGGTCTTGTATACGAACTTGTGAAAAAAGATGTTCTGACCAGTATAAATATAGGCTTTTTCGACAATGGCAATAGTGATGATTTTGGCATTGTTGTTTATCCGATCGACGACGAGCTGGTTTTGGGCGAACCTCGTTTCACGCAAGTACAGGAGCGTCTGGCCGGAAGCTCAATCGTATTCGACGTTCCCGATACCGAATTGGAACCCTGCAGGTATTTATTTGCAGTACAGCAGCTAACCGGCAAAAGCATAGCTATTGCATACGATACGGATCCGAACGGGTATTTCTACGGCGATTTCGGGTCGGGATTGTACCGGATCGATTCGAGTTACGGTTTAGGCTTCATCCATATCCGTCCTAATTTTGGAAAGAATGTGGATGCCCTTCCCGAAGTGAAAGCGCTAGATCCCTCCTTACAGCTTTACCCCAATCCGGTCGTCGACCTGCTGTGGGTGCGCTTAGCTAATCAGCGGATAGAAAAAGTTTCGGTTTACGATGCTTCCGGGACTACAGTGCACAGGGAACAGGGAATAAACAATTCCGAATACAAACTGAATACCGGCAGTTTAGCTCCGGGACTTTACTTCATTACGGTTCAAACGCCGGCGGGGGTAAAAACGGATAAATTTGTGGTTAAGAAATAATTATTTTTCTTTCCAAACGATTCACACTCGTCATAACGAACCGCATATACTTTCGCGGTTCGCTACGGCGAGCGTGAATTGCTATTATCTTTGGCATAAAATACGACGCTATGTAAATTTTTATTATTTTTGTACTATGCTTGGTATAGTTTGTGCGTAGTAAATGGGAGGAAGGAAACACATGCCATTTTGCAGAAACAAAGAACACATCGTTATTTCTCGTTTCCTTTCCTTCTTTCTCCTGTACAATGCACAAAATTATCCCGCATGAAGTATATAGAGGTATTATTATGCAAAATAGTTTTAGATTTTGATTTCGTTCAAGGATATTTCCGGAAGAAAAAAGCTAATTTTTTTATCGGCTATTTTTTTGTTTATTGTCTGTATCTTTCGTTTGCCCAGACAACATTTCGAAACGCCTTATTCGACAGTGGTAACCGATCGGAACGGAGAATTGTTAGGCGCTCGTATTGCTAGTGACGAACAATGGCGTTTTCCTCCTTGCGACACTGTTCCTGAGAAATTCGGCGCTTGCCTGGTAGAATTTGAAGACCGGTATTTTTATTTCCACTGGGGCGTTAATCCACTGGCAATCGGTCGTGCATTGATTCAAAATATACGGAAACAACGGATAATCAGTGGGGGGAGCACGATTACGATGCAATTGATACGTTTGTGCAGGAAAAAAGATAGGACAATCTGGGAAAAATGTTTGGAAACGATTTTGGCTACCCGTTTGGAATTTCAATATTCAAAGAAAAAAATTTTGGCGCTTTATGCTTCACACGCGCCTTTCGGTGGTAATGTTGTCGGGATGGAAGCTGCTGCGTGGCGTTATTTCGGTCGATCGCCCGCACGTTTGTCGTGGGCAGAATCGGCAACATTAGCGGTTTTGCCGAATGCACCGGCGATGTTGCATCTGTCTAAAAACAGGGAATTGTTGCAGAAGAAAAGAAACCGTTTACTGAAAAGACTTTTTGATAAGGGAGTTCTTGACAAGATTAGTTACGAATTGGCGCTTGACGAACCGTTGCCCGGCGAACCGTTGGCTCTGCCGCAAATAGCGCCTCATTTAGTCGATTATTTTTATTTAAAATATCCGGGAAAACAGTCGGTTTCCACGATTGATAAAAATATACAACTCCGCACAGAATCCGTTTTGGAACGTTGGCATAGTGAATTTCAACAGAGCGATATCCGGAATCTGGCGGCGATTGTGATTGATGTAAAAAAAAATCAGGTAATTGCTTATTGCGGTAATGTATTGTTCAATACGGACGATTCAAGTAATCAAGTCGACATTATTCAATCGGAACGAAGTACGGGAAGTATTTTAAAACCTTTTCTGTATTGTGCTGTTTTGCAGGAAGGTGAAATTCTTCCCCGTACACTCTTGCCGGATATTCCGATCAATATTAACGGTTTCTCGCCGCAAAATTTTAATCTACAGTACGAGGGAGCTGTTCCAGCCTCCGAAGCTGTGAGCCGTTCGTTGAATGTTCCATTGGTTTCCTTGTTACGAAAATATGGTGTACCGAAATTTTATGATTTCCTAAAACAGAATCATATTGCCCGTTTACCGCATCCATCCGGACATTACGGTTTGTCGTTGATTTTAGGCGGAGCCGAAGCCCGATTGGGAGACCTTGCTAATGCTTATGTTAATATGGCTCGGACTTTATCCGATTTGGAGAATGGTCATTACGCTTTATCTATGAATGAAAAAATTAATAAGGAGAAAAATACCTTTCAAGCGGGGGCTGTTTGGCAAGTATTCAATGCAATTACGGAAGTAAATCGACCGGAACAGATTGATTGGAAAAGTCTTCCGTCTATGCAGAAAATTGCGTGGAAAACCGGGACAAGTTATGGTTTTCGCGATGCTTGGGCAATTGGCGTTACATCGCAGTACGTAGTAGGCGTCTGGGTAGGAAATGCTTCCGGTGAAGGGAAACCGAATTTAACAGGCGCTAAAACAGCCGGTCCGGTCATGTTCGATATTTTTGATATATTGCCTTCTTCCAATTGGTTTGAATTACCCGCGGAAGCTTTTGTTGAAGCGGAAATATGTCGTTTGTCCGGTTACTTGAAAGGTCGTTTCTGCGAAGAAGTCGATACGGTTTTAATTTGTTCGAACGGTTTACATACAGATCCTTGCCCATGGCATACCGGAGTGTATCTAAGCGCCGACGAGCGTTTCAGGGTCTATAAAAATTGCGTGGAAACAGAGACTGTTATCCGAAAAAATTGGTTTACTCTTCCGCCCTCTTGGGCGTGGTATTACAAGCAACGTCATCCGGAATACAAATCTTTACCTCCGTTCCTTCCGGGATGTGGGGAAGATAGTTTTAATCCGATGCAATTCATTTATCCGCAGGGAAATATAAAAGTACGTCTCCCGAAACAATTAGATGGTAGTCAAGGAAAGATCACTTTCGAGTTGGCGCATAGCCATCCTGAAGCTACTGTTTTCTGGCATATTGATAATGAATATATTGCATCTACCAGCGATTTTCATCGATTGACAGCGACGCTACTTGAAGGTAGCCACTTGGTAACGGTAGTCGATAATGAAGGGCATACACTCTCATGTCGCGTTGAGATAGAATAATGCTTACTTAGCCGGCTCTTAATACTTACTTCGTCGATTTAATCTAATTTTAAAACAGCTAAGAATGCTTTTTGAGGAACTTCCACGTTTCCTACTTGTTTCATTCGTTTTTTACCTTCTTTTTGTTTTTCAAGCAATTTCCGCTTGCGCGTAATATCGCCTCCGTAACATTTAGCCGTCACATCTTTACGAACAGCTTTAATCGTTTCTCTGGCAATAATTTTAGCTCCGATAGCTGCTTGAATAGCCACGTCAAATTGTTGTCGGGGAATTAATTCCTTGAGTTTTTCGCACATTTTACGTCCAAAGCCGGCGGCATTATCTACATGGGTAAGCGTAGAAAGGGCATCTACCTGTTCTCCGTTGAGGAGGATATCCAACTTGACCAATTTAGACGGGCGATAATCATGCATGTGGTAATCGAACGATGCATAACCTTTGGAAATACTTTTCAGTTTATCATAAAAATCAATTACTATTTCACCCAAAGGAAGATCGTAAATAATCTCAATCCGGTCTCCGGAAATATAATCTTGTTTGACTAAAACGCCTCGTTTCCCCAAACACAAACTCATAATCGGTCCGATATAAGTCGTACTGGTAATTACCGATGCACGAATAAAAGGCTCTTCAATACGATCGATCAATGTCAGGTCGGGTAATCCTGCCGGATTATGAACTTCTTTGCAGTTTCCTTGCTTATCGTAAACCAAATAGGAAACATTCGGAACCGTGGTGATTACATCCATATTAAATTCGCGATCCAAACGTTCCTGGATGATTTCCATGTGAAGTAATCCCAAAAAACCACAACGAAAACCAAATCCTAAGGCGACAGACGATTCGGGTTGAAAAGTCAAGGAAGCATCGTTCAACTGTAATTTTTCCAACGAAGAACGGAGGTTTTCGAATTCTTCACTGTCTATCGGATACAATCCGGCAAATACCATAGGTTTTACCTCTTCAAAGCCTTCAATTGCTCGATTGCAGGGGCGTTTTACATGCGTAATCGTATCTCCGACTTTCACTTCTTTAGATGCTTTAATACCGGAAATGATATAGCCTACATCGCCGCAAGTTACTTCTTTCCGAGGCGACATCTCTAATTTCAATATACCTACTTCGTCTGCCTCATACTCTTTCCCTGTAGCTACAAATTTAACCAGATCGCCTTTCCGTATCGAACCGCTGACAATTTTGAAATATGCGATGATACCACGGAAAGAATTAAAAACAGAATCGAAAATCAAAGCTTGAAGCGGAGCATCCGGATCGCCTTTAGGAGCTGGTATCTTTTCTATAATAGTTTCTAAAAGCCGATACACGCCCTCTCCTGTTTTTCCGCTGGCGCGAAGAATATCGTTCCGGCCGCATCCCAATAAATCGACAATTTGGTCTTCCACTTCTTCAGGCATGGCGCTAGGTAAATCTACTTTGTTTAAGACCGGAATGATTTCCAAATCATTTTCCAAAGCCATGTATAAATTAGAAATCGTTTGCGCTTGGATTCCTTGGGCAGCATCTACTACCAATAAAGCGCCTTCGCAGGCTGCTATCGAACGGGAAACTTCATAAGAAAAATCCACATGTCCCGGTGTATCAATCAAATTGAGAATATATTCTTCTCCCTGGTATTGATATTTCATTTGGATTGCATGACTCTTAATCGTAATACCACGTTCCCTTTCCAAATCCATATCGTCCAATACTTGCGCTTGCATGGCTTTGCCTTCTATGGTTTGAGTATATTCCAACAGGCGATCAGCCAATGTGCTTTTCCCATGATCAATATGAGCTATTATGCAAAAATTTCGAATATGTTTCATTTTGTAATTTGACAAATAAACAAAATTTAAATAATAAATTAATGAAATTATTTATTTAATTATTTGTTAACTTGTTTATATTTTTGGCTGCAAATTTACGAAAAAATTCTTTGTTAACCCCTAAAAAACAGGTTTTGTTTAGGGGTTTATGTAATTCGGATTGAATCAAAATCCCTCGATTGTTAGTTAAATTTATCGATTGACCTATAATTCGTTATACAATAATTTATTAATTTTGATTTTAATTAGATTTTATCTAAATAAGATACTATGTATTGCAAAGTACCAAAACAATGAATACCTTTGTAACCGTTTCGAATTATTTGCTTCTGAAATGTAATAAAAACGAAACATATTCGTCATATAATAATGAAGTAATTACAAAACTAATGATAAAATTAGATCAGATAAATAAAACTTATCATAACGGAGCTCCATTACATGTCTTGAAAGGAATAGACTTGAAAATAAGGCAAGGCGAAATGGTTTCCATTATGGGCGCTTCCGGTTCAGGTAAATCTACCTTACTCAATATTTTAGGAATTTTAGACACTTACGATACGGGCGATTACTATTTGAATAATCAACTGATAAAGAATTTGAGCGAAACCAGAGCTGCCGAATTACGGAACAAAATGATTGGTTTTATTTTCCAATCTTTTAATCTGATTAATTTCAAAAATGCGATGGAAAATGTAGCGCTTCCTTTGTACTACCAAGGAATAAGCCGTAGAAAAAGGAATCATATTGCATTGGAGTACTTAGATAAAATGGGGCTGAAGGATTGGGCGGATCATATGCCGAATGAATTGTCGGGCGGGCAAAAACAACGAGTGGCAATTGCACGCGCCTTGATCGCCAAGCCGCAAATCATTTTGGCCGACGAACCAACCGGAGCTTTGGATAGTAAAACTTCGGAAGAAGTAATACAAATCCTTCGCGAAGTCAATAAAGAGGGGATGACTGTGATTATCGTTACGCACGAACAAAGCGTTGCCGATGCTACCGATAAAATCGTTCGTCTGAAAGACGGAGTAATAGATTCAATTCTGATTCATAACTCATAACTATTAAAAATCGTGTTTGATTTAGACAATTGGGCTGAAATATTCAGTACTATTAAAAAAAATAAATTGCGAACGTTCCTCACCGGGTTTTCCATTTCGTGGGGAATCTTTATGTTTTGCATCCTCCTGTCGGCCGGAAACGGTCTGAAAAACGGCGTGATGTCCAATTTTGGAAACCGTTCGATAAATAGCCTCCAATTTTGGGGGCGGAGAACGTCCATACCTTACAAAGGATTTCCGGAAAACAGGAACATCAACTTAAATGAAAATGATTTGAACTTGGTAAAAAATCAAGTACCGGAAGCGGTAGAGATTTCCGGGATAATCCAAGCCAATGTCGTTGTCAGCTATAAAACATACAACATTTCTTGTAATTTCTTCGGCGTAAATCCGGATTACCGGCGCATTAACGGAATAAGAATCAAAGATAATCAAGGACGCTTCATCAATGATATGGATATGAAAAACGCCCGTAAAACGGTAGTTGTCAATCAACGCGTCAAAGAAGTTTTGTTTCAAGACGACGATCCGGTCGGAAAACAAATCATTGCAGGAGGATTGGGATATACGGTCGTCGGCGTTTTTGAAGAAAATAGCTGGGGAAATGACGAAAAAGCGTACATCCCTTTTTCAACCGCCCAATTATTGTATAACAAGGGTTGGGGAATAAACGACATCGCTTTTACGATACAGGGACTTGAAACCAAAGAAGAAAATGAAGCTTTCGAAAAGCAGTTTCGCGAAAAGCTCTCCAAACTGCATGTTTTTGATCCCGAAGATACCCGTCCGATCGGTATTTGGAATCAATTAGAAAACTATTTGCAAACCATCGGTATCTTCAATGGCATATCGATCTTTATTTGGATTATCGGTCTTGGAACATTAATTGCCGGCATTGTTAGCGTTGGTAATATCATGCTGATTACCGTGCGGGAACGAACCCGCGAATTTGGTATCCGCAAGGCTTTAGGGGCAAAGCCGGCTTCAATATTGAGCAATATACTGATCGAATCGGTTGTTATCACCTCCTTGTTCGGTTATATCGGAATGTTTCTGGGAGTGGGTTTAGGTGAATTAGTCAATTCGATTTTGGAAAACGCCGAGGCGTCCGAAATGACTTATGTTTTTCGAAATCCGACGGTAGAAGTAGGCGTAGCGGTAGGAGCTATGTGTATATTAATTGTTTCGGGCGTGCTGGCCGGATATTTTCCGGCACTGAAAGCCGTGCGGATTTCGCCTGTAGAAGCGATGAGGGAGGAGTTATAAGTTATGAGTTATGAAAGAGAGTATTATAAAAAATAAGAGTTTTATATTTGCAATACGCATGGTTCGTTTATACAAGATGCTATGCAACGACAGGAAAGAATTTGTTTTAAGTAAACAGTTACGGGCGGGAACGTCTATCGGAGCCAATGTACGTGAAGCTTTGAATGCTCAAAGCACTGCTGATTTTGTCCATAAATGCGCCATTGCTCAAAAAGAATGTGATGAAACACTTTACTGGTTAGAACTGTTAAAAGAAACGGAATATATTGATGAAAAAGAATTTGTATCAGTAAATAATGATGCGGAAGAGTTATTGAAAATCATTCGCAGCATCATTCTTACATCAAAAAAACGAACTCATAATTCATAACTCATAAAAGTATGTTCGATTTAGACAGGTTACAGGAAATATGGGTAACTATTACCCGGAATAAAGCGAGGAGTTTCCTTACGGGTTTCGGCGTATTCTGGGGCATTTTCATGCTGATGATTATGCTGGGAGCCGGTCATGGACTGGAAAAAGGCATGATGGAAAGCATCGACGGTTTTGCTACCAATTCTTGTTTCATGGGCGCAGGAACCACTGCTTTACCCTATAAAGGATTTCAAAAAGGGCGCAACTGGAATATACATAATCGGGATTTGGAGATCCTCCTTCAATCGGTACCGGAAATAGACTGCCTTTCGCCCATGCTTTTCGGGGCGCGTTCGACTAATAATGTGGCTTTCAATGATAATTCCGGCTCATATAGCGTTAGAGGTTTACATGCAAACTATATTAAAATCGAACAACAACGGATGCTTTTCGGCCGTTTCATCAACGATATAGATGTTCTCCAGGCAAGGAAAGTGTGCGTTATCGGGACAACAATTTATGAAGAATTATTCCCAAGTAAAGAAAATCCTCTTGGAAAATATATCCGGATTAACGGGATTTATTATCAGGTAGTCGGTGTGGCGTCGGGAGTTTCCGATATCAATATTGGCTCTCCCGCGGAAGAAACGGCGGTTATTCCTTATACAACAATGCAACAAATTAATAATCAGGGAGATATAGTTCATGTACTTGCAGCGACCGCTCAATCACATCAATCGGTCACGGTCATGGAAAAAAAGATGAAAGAAACGTTGAAAAGCAATAACCACATTGCTCCCGAAGATATGCAGGCAATTTGGGGCTTTAATCTGGAAGACCAGTTCAACATTTTCAAGTATTTATTTTTGGGAATTGCCATTGTGATTTGGTTTGTAGGCTCAGGTACCTTAATTGCCGGAATCATAGGCGTCAGCAACATCATGGTGGTCACGGTTAAAGAGCGGACGAAAGAAATAGGTATTCGAAGGGCATTAGGCGCTAAGCCCCGAACAATCATGGTACAAATTATGTCGGAAACTTTGGTTTTAACGTCTATGTCCGGATTGTTGGGATTATGTTTCGGCGTATTGTGTTTGCATTTGGCCGATGTATATTGGTTGCAAGATGCGGAAAACGTTTACCTGTCCGAACCGGTGATTTCATTCGGTACGGCCATTGTATCCGCTATTGTACTATTGGTATGCGGGCTTTTTGCCGGTTCGATTCCGGCCTCTCGTGCTTTGCATATCAAAGCCATAGACGCGATCAGGGAGGAATGATTATGAGTTATGAATTATGAGTTATGAATTAGAAATATTCACGTGTTTTATACGAATTATACGAAAATGAAAATAAGGGAATTGAATCAGGTCGTTGTTAACTTGTCACTTGTCAACTTGTCGCTTGTTAACTCGCCGCTTGTTAACTCGTTAACTTGTCAACTTGTTTACTTATGAAAAAGATTGGTAAAATTATTTTGTTTGTTATTTTGGGTTTGATTGTAATATCAACCTTTTCGTTCCTTTGGAACAAGTCGCGGCCGTCGATAACGGTCTATGAAATTGTATCTCCGGTTACCGGAACAGTTGAAAACAAAACTATCGCAACGGGAAAAATCGAACCGAGGGATGAAATTTTGATTAAGCCTCAGATATCCGGTATTGTTTCGGAAGTTTTGAAAGAAGCCGGACAAATGGTTAGGGTAGGGGACGTTATTGCCTCGGTAAAGGTTATTCCCGAAATGGGGCAATTAAATTCGGCGGAATCGCGCCTGAAAGTGGCGGGAATCAATCTTCAGCAGATCGAAACCGAATACGCCCGTCAATCTCAATTGTACAAAAAAGGGGTGATATCCAAAGAAGAGTTCGATACGGCCGAATCGAACTATCAAAAAGCCAAAGAAGAGAAGAGCAATGCGCAGGACGCTTTGGATATTGTACGGGAAGGCGTATCGAAAAAGTACGCTCAATTGAGTAACACGCAAATACGTTCCACGATTTCGGGAATGATTCTGGACGTCCCTGTCAAAGCAGGAAACTCGGTTATCCAAGCTAATACTTTCAATGATGGGACGACAATCGCTTCGATTGCCAATATGAACGATTTGATTTTCAGAGGCAACATTGATGAAACGGAAGTCGGGAAAGTCAAAGAAGGAATGCCTATCACGCTTACGGTCGGCGCTATCAATAACGAGAAATTCGACGCCGTACTGGAATACATTTCTCCCAAAGGTTTGGAACAGAACGGTGCGGTTTTGTTTGAAATAAAAGCGGCTGTGAAAGTGCCCGATTCGGTTTTTATCCGCGCAGGCTATAGCGCTAACGCTGAAATTGTTCTCTCCCAGGTGACGGATGTGCTCACGATTCCGGAAAGCGCTGTTGAATTTAGCAATGATTCGGCTTTTGTTTACGTAGTCGGAGTAGAAAAACCCGAACAGACGTTTGATAAAAAGCAAGTACAAATCGGTCTGTCCGATGGAATCAACATTGAAATAAAGGAAGGCTTGGCTTTGGAAGATAAAATACGGGGAAATGCCATTGATCCGAAAGCAAAATTTAATCCGAAAAAGAAATAAAAAATGAAAACAATAATCCGTTTTGTTATAGCGTGCCTGGCTATCTCTACGCTTTCTGTTCATGCTCAAAACCAATGGTCGTTAGAAGAATGCATTCATTATGCCGTTGAGCATAATATTTCTATTCAGCAACTGAAGATTCAAAAGGAAAGCGCCGAAGTCGATCTGAATACTTCTAAAATGAGCCGCTTACCGGATTTAAATGCCGGATTAGGGCAGAATTGGAATTTTGGCCGCACGCAGATTCAGTCCGGTTTGTACGAAAACCGCTCGCAATCTAATACCAATTTTTCGATAAGCAGTTCCATTCCGCTTTTTACAGGTTTCCGTATCCCGAACGAAATTGCGCGAGACCGGCTGGAGCTACAAGCTGCAATTCAAAATTTGGAAAAAGCCAAAGAAAACCTGGCTTTGAATGTGGCTTCCCTGTTTTTACAGGTATTATTTAACAAGGAAATAATGAAGATTAATGAAGACCAACTGGCGTTGAGTCAACTGCAAGTAAAACGTACGCAGGTTTTGGTAGATGAAGGCAAAGCGCCTTTTTCCCAATTGTATGATATCGAGGCACAGGTAGCTAACGATCAAGTAGCTTTGGTTCAGGCGAAAAACAATCTCAAATTGGCACTGCTGGATTTGGCGCAAAGCCTGGAATTGGAAAAAAGCGTAGATTTCGATGTTTATGCACCGGAAATGGATAATGTGGTAGAAGAAAATGGAAGCAGCTTGCAGCCGCCTGCAGTTATTTTCGATAATGCATTAAAAATTAAACCGGTCATTAAAGAACAAGAATTACGGGTGGAAAGTTCCGAAAAAACCTTGAAGATTGCCGAATCGAGATATTATCCGAGCCTAAATTTAGGTTTAGGCTATGGAACCAACTATTTTTTCGTGTATAATGAAGGTTTTTCCAACTCTCCTTTTTCCAACCAAATAAAAAACAACGGAAGCGAATACATTAGTTTGAGTTTGAATATTCCGATTTTTAACCGGTTTTCCGTAAGAAATCAAGTGAAGAGCGCCCGGCTCAATATCGAAAACCAGCAATTAATATTAGACAACACCAAAAAAACGCTCTATAAAGAAATCGAAACCGCCTATCTGAATGCTACGGCCGCTCAAGAAAAATACAGGGCCTCAGGATTAGCTGTTAAGGCTACATCCGAATCGTTTCAATATGCGAAAGATCGGTATGAAACGGGCAAATCTTCGGTCTTTGAATTTAACGAGGCAAAAACGAAATTGATAAAAAGCCAATCGGAAGCCATACAAGCTAAATATGATTACATTTTCAGAACAAAAATTTTGGATTTTTATAATGGTGTTCCGATAAAATTGTAAAAAATAATCGCTTCAAATAAAAACTTATTGATAATTCCCAAAAAATTATTAGGTTTGCAATCTTATGAAAAAAATAGCAGTTATTGGTTTAGGCTATGTAGGATTGCCTTTAGCTCGTTTATTTGCTACGAAATATCCTGTGGTAGGTTTCGATATTGATAAAAAAAGAATAAGCGAACTGATGAGGGGGCATGACCATACGCTTGAGGTAGACGATGCTTCGCTTCAATCGGTGTTATGCTCTTGTCATTGTGGACTTAATTCGCAATCTTCTAACAAAACAGGATTATTTTGTTCGGACAATTTGGATGATATTGCCGGTTGTAATTATTATGTCGTAACAGTACCCACACCTGTTGATAGAAATAATTGCCCCGATTTAACGCTTTTGTATAAAGCCAGTGAAATGGTAGGGAGGGTGATTAAAAAAGGCGATATAGTGATTTATGAATCGACGGTATATCCGGGGGCAACAGAAGAAGATTGTATTCCGGTTGTGGAAAAAGTATCGGGTTTAAAATTCAATGAAGATTTTTTTGCAGGTTATTCTCCGGAAAGAATTAATCCGGGCGACAAACAACATACCGTAGAAAATATAACAAAAATCACGTCGGGTTCTACGCCTGAAGCTGCTGTTTGGGTAAACGATTTATATGCATCAGTTATTTCGGCAGGCACTTATTTAGCGCCTACCATGCGAGTAGCGGAGGCGGCGAAAGTGATAGAAAATTCTCAACGCGATATTAATATTGCTTTTGTCAATGAATTAAAGAAAATATTCGACAGATTGGATATTGACACAAACATGGTATTGAAGGCAGCTGCCACTAAATGGAATTTTTTGCCGTTCAAACCGGGTTTAGCCGGAGGACATTGTATTAGCGTAGATCCTTATTATTTAGCGCAAAAAGCACAACAACAAGGGTATTATCCCGAAATCATTTTGGCCGGACGCCGGTTGAACAACAGCATGGGCGAATATGTAGCTACGCAATTGGTAAAGAAAATGATTCAAGGAGACATACGTGTCAAAAATTCCGCTATCCTTGTTATGGGTATTACTTTCAAAGAAAACTGTCCGGATATACGAAATACAAAAGTTATTGATGTGCTGAATACGCTGAAAGAATATGGTCCGAATATTACCATTTACGATCCTTGGGCAGATCCGAAAGAAGTGAAACGCGAATATGACGTGGATATAACAACCGAATTGCCTTGTGGCAAATTTGACGCCATATTAATTGTCGTAGTTCATAAAATATTTGAATCCATCGATTATTCTTCTTTATTGAAAGAAAACGGCATTTGCTATAATTTGAAAAATTAAAAAACGATTACCCAACCAGGGTATCCGGGTTTTGAATCAGTTTATACAACTTATCCGAAGGGCGTACCTTTGCAGGCGTCTTCAGGGAGAAATATTCTCCTTTTTTTGTTTGTTCTACCACAATCAAATTTACCCTTATTTCTTTTACTTCTGAAAATAATGCGCCGGTGGTAGGTCCGGTTATCAATATTTTATCGCCCACTTTCAGAGATTGCGTTTCCATCAGAAATTCTGCTACGTTCAATTTGGAAAAATATTTAACGGCTTTCCCGATATACATCTTTTTTTCTATGGCTTTATTCCCATACTTATTACTCCATTCGCCCAGGCGTTGTCCCAAATAATAACCATTCCAAAATCCACGGTTGAACACCCGTTCCAGACGCTTGTCCCAATCTTTTATTTTTTCTTCCGAGAACGAATCATCACAATATGAATGGAGCGCTTCTTTATAACATTCGGTTACTATTTTGACATATTCAGGTCCGCGGGCGCGCCCTTCAATCTTAATAACCTGTACGCCTGCATCTAATATTTTGTTAAGGAAATGGATAGTCTTCAAATCTTTCGGAGACATAATATATGGATTACCAACTTCAAGTTCAATCTCCGATTCTTTGTCTTTGACAAGGTAAGAACGCCGGCAAACCTGGTTGCAGGCGCCCCGATTGGCCGAACTATTCATTTCATGCAGACTTAAATAACATTTGCCGGATACAGCCATGCACAAAGCTCCATGGCAGAATATTTCTATCCGGATTAATTTACCTGAAGGTCCTTTGATTTGCCGTTCAACAATTTGGTCGTGTATTTCTTTTACTTGTTCCAGATTTAATTCGCGAGCCAAGACGACAACATCGGCAAATTGGGCGTAAAATTGAATCGATTCAATATTTGTAATGTTTAATTGGGTAGAAAGATGCACCTCTATGCCTACGCTTCGGGCATACATCATTACCGCTATATCGGAAGCAATGATTGCCGAAAGTTTTGCTTTTTGGGCCGCTTCGATAATTGTCTGCATCTTTTCGATGTCGCTATTATAAATAATGGTATTGACAGTTAAGTAAGAGCGGATATGGTGCTTTTCGCAAATCTTCGCAATTTTATATAAATCGCTAATAATAAAATTATTAGAAGAATTTGTGCGCATATTTAATCCTTCGACTCCAAAATAAACGGCATTTGCCCCTGCTCGTATAGCTGTAGCTAGCGATTCGTAGGAACCTACTGGAGCCATTATTTCATAATTATGAATATCTTTCATTCAAATTACTTGTATTTGTGCTTCAAAGATATATATTTTTAATCACTATTAACCAACTAAATTAGAAATACGAGTTCTATTATTTATTATTAAACTAATAATAAAGATATTACGAAAAAATAATTCTATTCTAAGTTACATCTATAACTTGAATCTACTGATTCCAACATTTTTGCCGTTCCTGCCGAAATGATTACCTTTGTGGAATGAAAAGCAGGCAAAATAATATTGGATACAGGCAATTATAGTCGTCGTCCGTGACAAGCCGCGAACAGCGAAATAATGAAGGCAGTTACGGATGGAGTTATGCTTCGGGGGTTAAAACGACTTTTGGGCGGCTTTAAGCATCCCTGTTCTGTGACCGCACTTTCACCGAAACGACTAATTTTCAGTCGTTTCTTATTTCCTTGCTTTTTTATGTATGATTTTTATCAAAAAAAATTTATTTTTCCATGCAACGTTTTTAATCTTTTTTTCATCTTATACATGATAACTATAAATGGATAACAAAATATCTGAACAAAGACAATTAATTGAAGCATGTAAACGCAATGACACAGAAGCAAAGAAAAAATTGTATGAATTATATGCTCCCGTAATGTTTGGGATTTGTGTCCGTTATGTGAAAGAAAAAGAATCTGCCAAAGATATTTTGCAAGAAGGATTTATCAAAATTTTTACAAAAATAGACGATTATTCCGGCGCTGGTTCTTTTGAAGCTTGGATGAAAAAAATATTTGTAACTACTGCTTTAGAACATTTGCGAAGTGCAAAAGTATGGCGATCAAATATAAGCATGGAAGATTATAATGAAACAATTGTGGACAATTTCGACGTTTCTATGGTATCCCAATTATCGGCAGATGAAATTCTTAAGTATATTAATGAACTTCCAACCGGTTTTAGGACGGTTTTCAATTTGTATGCCATCGAAGGTTATTCTCACGCTGAAATAGCTCGGATGCTGAAAATTAAAGAAGCTTCATCTCGCTCGCAACTGGCGCGAGCAAGACAATTATTACAAAATAAAATTCAAAAGTTATATTTGTAAAAAATGCAAGAAACAAACAAAAATAAAAATTCTTTCGACGATATTATCAAAGAAAAATTAGAAAATTATTCTTTGCCTTTAGATAATGACAGTTGGAATGAAATAGAAAAATACTTGTATACAAAACCGGAAAAGAGAACTTTATGGCCTTGGATTTCCGGAATAGCAGCGGCAATAGCCGTTATTTTGGGATGGTTAATATTTTCATTTAATAATAAAACAATAAATTATGGAACAACAGAACAATTATCCGATCATGAGGAAAAAGCTACAGAAAAGGTATCTAAGGGAGAAATTGTATCAATTATTTTGCCTGCAAATCACAGAACTAAACGCGTCGCTTACTTCCAAAAACCAGAAAGAAAGATCCTTGAAACAGATACTCTTCCTGAATCTGAGATAATCAAAACACAGGTACAGGAAGAGAATCCTATCGCGGATTTACCTGATACAGAACATCCTATTCAATCAAAAAATCTATTAAATAAGCTTCCTCCCGACCAACTCGACACATTCGTTCATGTGGTTCTCTCGAAAAAAACAACAAGCATGTCCTTTCACATCGGATCGGGAGGAGTTTTGTTAGCTATGAATAACAACAACCATTCAGCCTATGCCGATTTTTTCTCGCAGAAAAAAGTAAATGAAAGTTCATTGGATATGCCTTCTTTCCTGAGGGCAGCTATACTCACAGACGAAGAATTTTCCAGCATCACGCATTACGCCCCGCTTTCTTTCGGCGTCAGTTTTAGAAAAGAATTAATTGACCGCTTTGCCCTCGAAAGCGGCTTAGTATATACTTTCCTCGCGTCGAAATTCGTAAATAAAGATCCGGAAAGAGATGCTGTTTTGCAATTGCATTATTTAGGAATTCCTCTTAATTTACACACGAAAATAATAGGCAGCTCATTTAATAAATGGGGTATTTATCTATCCACAGGAACGATGCTTGAAAAAGGATTATTATCGCACTATTCTCAAAATAGATATTTTCCGAATGGCGTCAATCGCGTCATACACAACAAAAAAATTGATGGATGGCAATGGTCGTTGAATGCTTCTTTAGGAGTTGAATATAAAGTAATTAAAAATTATAGTATCTATCTCGAACCGAAAATAAGTTATTATTTGGAAAACAATCAACCGGAAAGCGCTCGAACAGAAAACCCTTTGATCGTCGGATTCAACGCAGGAATAAGATATAGTTGGTAAAACTACAAGCAATAAATTTCCATTGCAATAATTGTTCAACAGAACTTTCTGTATTTCAGGGAACAATCTTTTATAATTCACAGTCAAATTTAAGAAAATGGTTTTTTGCTATTAACCTTATATTATTGGCAAAGAAAGGTATCTTTGCAATGCAATTGCAAAGGGAAATAGGTTGTACTTATAAAACTGCTGGGAGAATGTTAAATATGATCAAACAGGCAATGGGAAATGAGGAACAAAAACAGTTATTTGAAGCTATTGTTGAAATTGATGAAACCTATGCAGGTGGAAAACCAAGAAAATCAAACAACCCTGAAGTTAAATCAGAAAACAAAAGAGCTAGAGGTACTTCAAAAACTCCCATTGTCGGAGTTAAGGATAGAACAACAAAATGAACATGATCTGCAATCTGTACCTGTTTCTAAAAAACAAATTTCATATCGTTTAGAGAACTCCAAGCATCTGCCTTTTAAAGTTGAATCAACCAAATCCCTAAAAACTACCCGGCGATACTTTGCCCATAGTACAATGTGATAAAATAAAACAGCAACATTGTGCACTTCTGAATATATTTACTGTGTGCCATCCAGAAAGATAACGTTTTTCACCGCAAGCGGCTGGGAATTAATCCCTAAGAGATTCAATGAAATGATAACTTAATAAGGACTGACTAATTAACTTGCATTATCTTGTCGCTAGAAGGAGATTTTTAAGGAACGACTAATTATATATTACCGTTTAATTTTATTGTACAATTCTAAAAGCAGCTCTCTCAGATGTTTGGCATTGACACCTTCCTTTAAGGCGTCATTCAGGGCCAAGCCCAGGTAAGTATACGTAAACAGTTCTCCAAACAGTTTAGTATCGGTATTGGGTTTGACTTCTCCTTTCTCAATCGCTCTCTGGATAAAAAACGACCATGTATTTCTGTCTATTTGAAAAACATTGTTCATTTTTTCATTAAAATCGGAGAGATAATAACCGGCCGTTAATAATAGAGATATATAAGACCTGTCTATATTGGAGAAAGTAATTTTATCCGGACTTCCTGCAAAAGCATATATTTCTTTGGTGGTCTTTTCTACTCCTGCAACGAATATCTCAATAAATTCCAGTAACGATACATCCTGTTCCAATATGTTTTCGCCCACCTTCTCGTATAGCGTCTGTTTTTTCAGGTAATATCTCTCGATAACTTCTTTAAAAAGTGTTTCCTTGTCTTTTACATGGTAAAAAATAGCGCCTCTCGTCATTCCGATTGCCTTTTCAAGTTCCCTTACGGTTACAAGTTCATAGGGCTTGCCAAGAAACAATTTAAAAGCTTCCCTGTATAATTTTTCTTTCGTATTATTTGACATAACGATAAGTATAATAAAATATATCCGTATTATTTTTTTTGCAAAGATAATGAACTTATTTTTAAACAAAATACATTTGCCTGTTAAAATTTCAGTTATCTCTAATTTATAATTATTTACAATAGCAATAGCAACATGTATTTTATTGATTTTTGAAATTACATGAAAAATACTTGCACATTCAAAAATATAGTTGTACATTTGTAATGAATATACATAACAGTCGGTATTTTTTAAGATTGTAAATCCAGGAAAATAAATTGATATATGCGTTGCAACAAATATAAAAGCAATATTGCTAATAACACATGGAAAGATAATCTCTGATGTTAGAGAGATTATCTTTCTTAAAAAAACGCACAGGGTATGAAAAGAAAACTTACACAATTAAAAACGGCACTATTGCTTGTGTTTTTGACCGTTTCCGGTGAAATGTTCTCTCAATTAAGCGACTGGGGCAACTATACATGTGGCAATATACTTGCTAAAATGTACAACGACGGCGACTATCTCTGGATAGCCACCGGTGGAGGGCTGGTAAAATTAAATAAAGCGACCGAAGAAAAAACTTTCCATACCCGTGCCAACACTCATGGCGGATTACCGGAAAATCAACTGAGAACACTTACAAAAGATAATGAGGGCAATATTTGGGTGGGTACGGAATATAACGGTATCAGTAAATTTAATGAAATCGGGGGCATTTCCTATTTTCCGGAAGTTCAGCAGTGCTATGCGATAAAATCGGACAATGAAAACAATATTTGGTTCTCCGGTGGTTCTTATTTAAATAAATTTGATGGAACGAGCCTGCAAAAATGGACTACATACGGTAGCAGTCTTATAACGAGCTGGTATATATATGATTTAGCATTTGACAAAGACAGTGTTTTATGGATGGGAGGAAGTATGTCCGATGAATCTTGGTCTGGTGTTTATTTGGCAAAATTTACAGAAGATGGTATACAGGCTGTTCAAAACAGCAGCAGTGGTATTATACATAATATTGAATTGATAATGATAATAATCTTTGGTTGGCCGGTGAATCCGGACTGGTTAAATATACGAGAAACGATTATATCATTTTTAATACCGATAATTCCAATCTTCCGAATAATAAGATTCGTGACCTGAAAATAATAAATGAAACCGGAATTATTTGGCTTGTAGCCGGAGGATATTTGGTTCAATATAACGGGGAAAACTTTATTTCTTATGAAATTCCGCATATTGATAACTACTATGATTTTATCTACAGTTTGGAAGCTGATGCGGATGGTACTGTCTGGCTGGGTTCGCGGGTGGGCGGTTTGATAAAATTCAAAGACGGAGTATTCAAACAAATCAATGTAAGCAATTCCCCGCTTTTAGCAAACGATATTGCCTTTGATTTGGAGGTTGATTCGGACGGGAATGTCTGGCTGGGAACCCGGCACAATCTGGTACGGATAGATCCGGACGATAACTGGTCGAGTTACTACGAAGACATTAACTACGACTACTTTCAGGGAAGCCGGGTTACTTCGGCCAACGTCAGTCCTGCCGGTGATTTGTGGGTGGCTTTCGGAAGGGGCGATACCTGCATCCTGAAAGTCAGCGATAACGGCAACCGAGTTTTCACGGGAGATAACACGAACAACTCGAAGTTCTTTTTTGACCGGAAGGGAAATACCTGGATATCTTCCCAATCCGGACTTTACAGGCATGACGGTTCCACTTTGCAGCATTTTAGTCCGGAAAACAGTCCCTTAACCAGCTATTGCGTCAATGCGCTGGCATTCGACGGGGATGACAACCTTTGGGGAACGGCGGGAATGGCAGGGGAAAACAACGGTTGTGTTTTCAAATACGACGGCGTGAACTGGACCATCTACACGGAAGAAGCGGACGGACTTCCCTCGTCCACGCCTCACGGATTGAAATTCGATTCTAAAGGAACCCTGTGGCTTCATTTCAGATATGATGGAGGCGTAATAGGTAAGGAATATGGATATGGGCTGACCAAATTCGACGGCACAAACTGGACATCCTACAATATGGATAATTCCGATATTCCGAGCAATACCATTCTGGATATCGAAATAGACAGGGAGGATAATCTGTGGCTGGCTACTTGCGGCAAGGGAGGCGGACTGACCAAATTCGACGGCGTGGACTGGGAAGTTTACAACACCTCCAATTCGGGTCTGGCCAGCGACTGGACGTCCGGTATTGCTTTGGACTATCATCGTGACAAGATTTGGATCACTCATCTTAACGATGGCGGCCTTTCGGTTGCCGGCCTCAATTCAGGAGGAGTTGATATTGAAGCGGTGAGAATGGACGCTCAAGCTGAGTGGTTCGACATTTATCCCAATCCGGCAAAAACCGGCGTCAACATCCGGCTGAACGGGGATATTGACGTGCAATCACTGGAAATATTCGATGTTTCGGGACAGTTGCTTTGCCGCCGGAAGCTGACCGGTAATACTCAACCGTTGATTCAACTTTCCCTTCCTGTTTTGAATATAGACAGGGGCGGGTTTTATTTTATCAAACTGACGGGGAAAAGCGGAAGCTGCACCAAACGGTTGCTGGTGACGGATTAACAATGTAATCATCTGTATAAAAAATTGTTAATTTAAAAATATACTTTATGAAACATCCATGTATTTCAAACACCCAAGAGCATGAAAACGGGTATTCGTTTACTCGTTTACTCGTCAACTTGTTAACTTATTTACGTATGAAAAACATTCTGCTGCTTTTATTACTTTTCCTGTTTCCGGATATAGTATTTCCCCAACTGTCCGACTGGGAAAATTACACCAATGGAAACATGGTAACCGAAATTTTGAATGATGGCGACTGTTTGTGGATTGCGACCGACGGCGGACTGGTTAAAATGAATAAGGCTACCGAAGAGAAGACTTTTTATAACCGTACCAATGCCGGCTTGCCGGATAACCATCTTCGGAGTTTGGCAAAAGACAGGGACGGGAATATTTGGGTAACTGCCCAATACTATGGGGTTGGCAAATTTGACGGCGCTAGCTGTACCGTTTACAAGGACAGCAATTCCGAATTGCCGACAAGTCATAACTGTACATCCGTAGCCATAGATAATGACGATAACGTATGGATTGGCGCTCACATGTATTTAAATAAATTTGACGGAGAGAATTGGGAATCATGGACTACTCCCAATAGCGTATACGATGCATTTTGGGGAATATATGATTTACAGTTTGATAACGACAATATTTTATGGATTGGCGGTTCGTCTGTTTCTTCAGGATTTTATTTTGCTAAATTTACCGGAAACGGTATTGAAAAGATAGCAGGCATTAATAAGGACGTTTTAAGTATCGAAATTGACAGTGAAAACAACAAATGGTTGGGAACAGCTACCGGTCTGGTCAAATACGACGGAGCAAATTTCATCACTTACAACACAACAAACACCAATCTGCCATACAATGAGATTTATAGCGTAAAAAAAGATGCTTTCGGCAATTTATGGCTGGCATGCAGGAGTAATTTGGTAAAATTCGACGGAACAAATTTTACGGTTTATGAAACGCCTTTGATTACAGACGATAACAACCTTATCTATTGTCTGGAGGCGGAAGATGACGGAACGGTTTGGATCGGAACGCGGCGAAACGGATTAATCCGGTTTTCCGACGGTAATTTTAAGCAAATCAATATGAGCGCTTCACCGCTTCTTACGAACGACATTGGCTTCAATTTGGATATTGACAAAGACAATACTGTCCGTTTCGGCACAAAACATAATCTGGTGAAAATAGATGCCGATAATAATTGGTCAAGTTCTTATGAAAAAATTGACAATTTCGTCGCGGAGAGAAGAATAAACGGAGTAGCCGGCGATTTATCCGGCAATTTATGGATTGCATTGGGAATCAGCGATACCTGCGTGTTAAAAATCAATAATAACAGTACCGTTGCCTTTACCCAACAAAATTCCCCTTTATTCAAAGAACTGCCCGATTCCCGTTTCTGCTTTGACAAAAAGGGGAATACCTGGTTGGCATCTGTGGTGGGACTTTATAAATACGATGGAACAGACTGGCAACGGTTTACCCCTGCCAACAGTCCTTTAAAGAGTTATCAGATTAATGACCTGGCAATTGACAAAGATGATAATCTTTGGGGCGCAACAGGACATGCCAGAAGCGTTGGCATAGAAGCAGACGGTTGCTTATTCAAATACGATGGAACAAACTGGCAGATTTATACCGTTGAAAATTCGGAGCTTCCGGGTCTTTTTGTTACAAAATTGACTTTCGATTCAAAAAATAATTTATGGATACATTGCCGGGATGAAGACGGTGTAATTGGGCGAGAGTTGGGACATGGTCTTACCAAATTCGACGGCGCTGCGTGGACAACATACAATATAGACAATTCCGGTATTCCCGGCAACAGTATACTGGATATTACAGTAGATAAGGATGACAATCTCTGGTTGGCTACCATAGGACATGTGGGCGTCACCAGATACGACGGTACAAACTGGCAATCCTATAATGTAGATAATTCGGGAATTGCATTCGACGAGGTTTCAAAAATCACATTGGATTATTACAGGGATTTGATATGGTTCAATCACCTTTATTCAAGCGGTTTATCTACTGCCAAACTCAACTCGCAGACGGGTATCGATCCCGATCTGCCGGATAAGGAAACGGAAAATTTTGCTGTTTATCCCAATCCGGCAAAAACCGGCGTCAACATCCGACTGAACGGGGATATTGACGTGCAATCACTGGAAATATTCGATGTTTCGGGACAGTTGCTTTGCCGCCGAAACCTGACCGGTAATACTCAACCGTTGATTCAACTTTCCCTTCCTGTTCTGAATATAGACAGGGGCGGGTTTTATTTTATCAAACTGACGGGAAAAAGCGGAAGCTGCACCAAACGGTTACTGGTGACGGATTGAAAATATAACAGTTTTATAACAGATAACGAATTAAAAATTAAAATTTTATGAAAACACGAATGATTACGAATTTGAGACAGGCAATTCTGATTGCTTTCCTGACGCTCTCCCCTGTTGCTGCATTTTCACAATCCGGCGAATGGACAGATTATTCCGGCAAAGAGATGATTTCCCGGATACTGAACGACGGCGAATACCTTTGGGTAGCGACCAACAGCGGACTGCTGAAACTGAATACGGAAACGGAAGAAACGGTTGTTTATAACCGTGACAATTCCGGTTTGCCGGATAATCACCTGCGCAACATTGCCAAAGACAAAGAGGGCAGCCTTTGGGTGACGACCCAATTCAGCGGTATCGCTAAATTCGACGGCGGGAACTGTTCCGTTTACTCAAGTTCCAATTCGGGACTTCCCACCGATCAGTACTGTACCTCGATAGCCATTGACAGTGAAAATAATAAATGGATCGGCTCCCTGCTGTTCCTGAATAAATTCGATGGGGAAGAATGGCTTTCGTGGACAACTCCCCTGAGTGCGGTTGCAGCCTACTGGTTTATTTACGACTTGAAATTCGACCGTAACGGCGTGTTGTGGATGGGCGGTTCGGCGCCGGAATGGAAGTTTGCGCAATTTACAGGGACTGAAATTCAGGCCTTTCCGGAAATAACCGCATCCGTCCATGCCATTGAGTTCGACGGCGAAAACAACCGGTGGCTGGCAACCGGCAACGGTTTGGTGAAATACGACGGCGAAAAGTTTACGGCTTACCATACCGCCAATTCCACTATTCCGGCAAACAACATTTATGATGTAAAAAGCGATGCATCCGGTAATTTATGGCTGGCTGCGGGTAAATACCTGGTCCGGTTCGACGGCGAAAACTTTACCTCTTATGAAACTCCCCTGCCGGAAGAAGCGGATCCTGCCGGTCAAAATTTTATTTTATGCCTGAATATTGACCCGAAAGGCAATATCTGGCTGGGAACCAAAAAGAGCGGTTTATTTAAATTCGCGCGGGGAACATTCAGGCAAGTCCTGAAAATATCGGATACGGTAACGGGAATAAAAGAAACGGGAAACATAAATTCGGAGATGAAGATCCGGAATACCGGATCGGGGATAAGCCTTGATTTGTCGTTAACGGAGAAAGCAACGGTTTCGTTATCGGTTTTTGATGTTGGCGGACGTCCCGTTTCGACCCTGTTGAACGGTCAATTCCTTTCTTCGGGAAATTACAGTTACAATACGGACTTGCCCCGGGGCGTTTTTTTAGTTAAATCGGTTGTTAACGGAAGAGTAAACGTTGCGAAAACGGCTGTACGGGATAAATAATTCAGCCCGTTAGTCTGGTTCTATTCCTTATCGCTATTGATTACGGCAACGAAGTGTTTTACGATGCGGAAACACGGATTATCCCATTTATCCACAAGTCTGTACAAAGACAACCGGACGTCGGGCCACAATATGTATCGTGCATATTCTAATACAAACGAAGAAGAAAAAGCGGTTGCGGAAAGCCGTATCCGCCGTTTGGAAGAAAAAGGATACAGCATAGTAACCCGATTGCGGCCGGCGTCAATCTTTTTTAGCTTTTAACCGTAATAATATCATTATATTATATATATTTATAAAAATTAATACTTATCTTTGAAACCAAATTATAAATAATATTATACTAATACATTCAATGACAATCCGCATAACGTCCCAATGATTTATCATAAACAATTGATATAACTATTTGATTTTACTGATCTTATAATGTTTGTAAAATGTATTGCGGATAGTTGTTATGTATTCTTTGTAACGAGTTATAGTATTATTTTTAATTGATTTTTGTTTTAAGTTTTATTTAATTATATTAATCATGAGAAAACGAATCACATCCTTGATTATTTTTCTGTTTGGCTTTTCTTTAGCAGAAGGACAAGCGCCTCAAAAGTACAAACATCCGAACGTTCCTGTTCGGAAAGAAGCGGTGAAATCTTATTCCGAACAAAAAGATTTCAAAGATCTAAGTCCTGCCCGGCAGGAAAAGTTGTTAGCCCCGAAAGAAAAAGCAACGGCCAAAGACGCCAACGGACAAGGTTTGTTTTTTGAAGACTTTGAAGGATTGACGACAACAGCCCTCCCCGCCGGATGGACGAATATACCTACTCCGGGCGGCAACGAATGGACAACGGCCCCTTTACAGGACGTTCCCGGCCATTCGGGAAACAAGTATGCAAAAATTCTTTACCACGCATCGGTTGCCCATAATGCATGGGCGATAACGCCGGCTATCGGCCTGACGGCCGGAAAAACCTATAAAATCAGTTTCTGGGTGTTGATAGCCGGCGATCCGCCTCGATTCGAACGTCTGGAAGTCAAAGCGGGAACAGGTTCCACTGCCGGCGCCATGACCACGCTTATTTATGACAACGGAGGAACAGACGTACCCGATTGGAGCAAAGTTTCCTGTGAATATACGCCGGAAACTTCGGGCAACTATTATATCGGGTTCCACAGTTACTCTCAGGCAAATGCGTTTGTGACTATGTTTGACGACGTCGAGGTAAAGGAAATAATCATGACAGCGCCTGCAGCGCCTGCTGACTTCACTGTAACGCCCGACGCCGATGGCGCTCTCAGCGCGGAACTTGCATGGACAAATCCCGCCGTAACGAACGGAGGCGAAGCTCTGACTTCATTAACCGCCATTGTTATCGAACGCGACGGCGAGCTTTTGCATACAATAAACAATCCTCTTCCCGGCGCTGCCCTTACATGGACGGATAATACGCCTGCTAACGGCGATCATACCTACACCATCTACGCTACAAACAGCGACGGCGCAAGCGACCCCGTTTCGCAAACCGTCTTTACAGGCGTCGATCCCTGTACTGTCCCCATACCGGCAGCCGACTATTTCGAAGGAGCTGAAGACATGAGTACCTTGGCTTGCTGGTACGATTATGATGCGGACGAAGACGGCAGTTCGTGGCGGATTTCCGAATTTTCCCATTCGGGAAATTACTCGTTTATGCACACTTTCGCCGACGGAGATCAGGACGATTGGCTGATTTCTCCCCTGATCAGCATCCCTGCCGACCGGTCATTCGAACTTTCGTTCCGGTCTTACAATGACTATCCCAACAGTTACGGGAAAAACAGCCTGTTGATAGCCGAAAGCAACGGCGAACCTGTGATTGAGGATTTTGAAGAAGTCCAGTCGCCGGAAACAGTCATCGACGAGTGGGTGGAAATAAAATTCAACCTGACTGCGTATGCGGGAAAAACCATCCGTCTTGCGTTCCGGTATCAAGGTAACGACGCACATGTCTGGTACTTTGACGACTTGAATATCAACGAATTGCTTACCAACGACGCCGGAGCGACGGCGATTGTTAAACCGCGTTCCGGAAGCCTTACCGCTTCGGAAGCGCTCCGCATCAAAGCAAAAAACTTTGGTACCGAAGCGCGCAGCGATATTCCGGTCAAAATAGTAATAGATAACGGAACACCGGTTTCAGGCCTTATTCCTTCCCTCGCCGCCGGCGCCGAAACGGAATATTCATTCGCGGCAACCGCCGATCTTTCGGAATTGAAATCCTACATTATTAAGGCATGGACGGAATTGGAATCGGATGCGAAGGCGGCAAACGATACAACAACCGTAACCGTTATTAACGTCGGCGACTGTACGGTTTCCGCTTTCCCCTACATCGAAGACGCGGAAGACGATTTGAAACTGTTCTGCTGGACCGATTTTTACTACGATGAAGACGGATCCCAAACCGGATGGGCGGCAACCAACAGCGTGTATCATACAGGCGGACGCTCGGTATACCATGCGTACGGACCTTGGGGCATTCGGCAGGACGGATGGCTGGTTTCTCCCGAAATACAAATTCCCGCCGGCAGCTACTGCCTCCTTTCGTTCTGGTCTTACAATACGAATGCTGCTTCCTATGGAAAAAACAGCGTGTTGATAGCAGCAGACAAAGAAAACCCCGACGTCGACGATTATGAGGAAATCTGGTCGCCGGAATCCGTTCTCGGCAGTACGTGGACGGAAACAAAAATAAGCCTGTACAGGTATGCGGGAAAAACAATCCGCATTGCTTTCCGGTATCAAGGCGAATATGCACACCAATGGCATTTGGACGATTTGAAGGTTGAACGATTAACAGGCGCCGACGCCGGCGTTACGGCTGTGTCCGCTCCCAAAAGCGGAAGCAACCTTACGGCAACGGAAACGATTACCGTAAAAGTGAAAAATTCCGGCGCCGAACCGCTGAACAATACGCCGGTATTTGTACAAATAGGGAATGAAGAACCGTTTTCCGAAGTCGTTCCGTTTGCCGTCGGCGTCGACGAAGAGAAAGCATTTACATTCACCGCCACCCTTAACCTTTCGGGTATAAAAACATACGCGATAAAAGCGTACACGCAATATCCCGGCGATACGGACCATTCTAACGATACGGTTGCCGTTGCCGTAACCAATTACGGTAATATAGCCGTAATGGGCGGATCGGCTTCCATTACTTCCTGCGGCATCCGATTTACGGACGACGGAATCGACGGAAACTATTTAGGCGGCGTGAATGAAACTCAAACGATCACGTTCTATCCGGAAACGCCGGATAAAAGGGTGACAGCCGAATTTACAAATTTCGCTTCCGTTCCCTTTGAGATAATTGATTATTGGGGAATGATGTATGAATATCCGGGAGATACGCTCTTTGTTTATAACGGTAATACGGCAGATGAGAGCCGGTTAATCGCCACGTTAACCGGTCTTCTGTACTCCGATCTGCCTGCGCCGTTCCGTTCGTCGGCTCCGGACGGCTCGCTGACATTTGCATTTAGAAAACAAAGCGCGCTTGCAGTAGCCGGATGGGAAGCGAATATCGGTTGCTTTACCCCCCATCCCTATGATGCAGCCGTCGATCAAATCGTGTCGCCCAAAAAAGGAGGAGCAACCGACGCGGAAGTAAAAGTAAAACTCGCCAATTACGGCGCCAATGCCGTTACATCGACCGACATCGCCTACGTACTGAACGACGACGCTCCCGTAGTGGAAACATTTACAGGAAACCTCACGCCGGGAGAAACGGCCGAATTTACTTTTGCGCAAACCGCAGACGTTTCGGCAAAAATAGACTATACATTGAAGGTTTATACCTCGTTGCCCAACGACGGCGACTTGACCAATGATACAATATCCGTTTTGTTTACAAACAATAATATACTGTTTTCCGGATACCGTATTTTTGATGCAAGCTGGACGGATATGAGTGAAATGGGCGCCGTATCGTTCGGATTGGTCGAACCTTCGGTAATTACTCCGGTAAGCGGCTATAAAGAAGGCAATAATACGGTTTTTGCCGGAACTTATGCCGGCGGCTATATCTATGCCTACAGTTACGACGGGGACGGCAATCCGGTTAATTTCATCCGATTGGACAGCGATTGGAGGGAAATATCGAAAGTCGCCGCAACAGGATCGCCCTCCGATATGACTTACGATTATACCACAGGTAAATTGTATGCTGTTTCTTACGATATTACAGCTGAAAGGCTATTATTACAAACGGTCGATCCGGAAACCGGCGTTTTGACGACCGTAACACCTATTACCGGTATAATTTACTTATATACAATTGCCGCCGATTTAAGCGGTAACTTGTATGGCGTGGATCTTAACGGTACCCTGGTTTCAATCGACAAGACGACCGGCGTTGCAACATCTATCGGAAGTACCGGTATAAGTCCGCGATTTTTACAGTCCATGACATTCGACCACAATTCGGGGCGATTGTTCTGGGCAATGTGTAATACGGATGAAGAAGGACGACTGATCGAGCTGGATCCGGCAAGCGGGGCAGCAACTGATTGGGGCGTTTTGGGTAGTAATGCGGAAATTGTAGCTCTTTACACCGTTTACAATCCGGTAATTGTTCCCGAATTGGTCGGCGTCAACATCGCCGATGGCGATACGGAAGTTGATCCGGGATTAAGTATCATCGTTACTTTCGACAGAGACATTACCAGCTCCGACTTATCGGGAATAACGCTTACGAAAAGGGGAAGCGCCGCTTCTCCGGAATCCGTTGCATTAAGGCCGTCTATCGACGGTAGCGTTCTGACGATTGCGCATGACAGTCTGGAATACGAAACTTCTTACGATTTGCTGATACCGGCAGGAAGCATCGAAAACTATGATTCGGACGTCGCGTTATGGTTCACGACCCGGCGATATACGGCTATTCCGTCGTTGGACGCCCGTTCGTTTACGGTTTACCCGAATCCGACGGAGAATGTTGTATATGTTTCTTCCGTACCCGAAAATTCGGTGATCAGTATCCTTGATTTGACCGGAAGAACTGTCGAAAGCCAACGCATAACGAAAGAAGAACGCAAAGTGAAACTGGATTTGAATCTTGCTTCCGGCGTTTATTTTATTCAAATCGAAAACAGCGACACAAAAATGTTGCAGAAACTAATCATTAAGTAAAACGCAAGGGTTTAGTAATTTTTCTAATTAGGTTTTTTCCGGAAAAGGGACTGTCTCAAAAGCCTCTTGCGGTGTGTTCGTCATTGTGGGCTTGACCCGCAATCCCCTGAA
Organism: Dysgonamonadaceae bacterium; assembly: GCA_031275735.1. Lineage (GTDB taxonomy): Bacteria > Bacteroidota > Bacteroidia > Bacteroidales > Azobacteroidaceae > Azobacteroides. The sequence goes on along the minus strand of JAISOJ010000048.1, from coordinate 29,682 downwards.
AGACACAGGAGATCCCACCTCAAGTGCGGGATGACGCACTTTTGAGACAGCCTCTTGTTTTTTGTACGCGTTGATAATATCCGGCATTTTGTATAACAAACCGTTAATCCCACTGTTATCTCTTTATTTTCTAATTTAAAGGCAGCATTAATCGAAACCGAATCCAAATTTCCAGTTGAAGGACAAATAATTGCAATACTTTTTATCTTTCTTTTTAATTGTTAGGTTATTTTTTATCTATTTTTGAAAAATGATAACGAATATAATATTATCAATTTATGCGCATAACGCAGACGAGGTATATATTTCTCAAGTTGCATAATTAACAGGTTGACAAAAACACAAAAAATTACTTGTTTAGAAAAAAAATATTTACTTTTGTTCTCTATTAGAAAGAAATTTTTCATGAAAAGACATTTTCTCATATATATAATATTTGCTTCTATTGTTTTATTTTCCCGATCTGCATTTTCGGTACCCGCTTATCCTTATTTGATTACTCTCACACAACCCGGAGAGGAAGAAATTATTGTAAAAATGAAAGGGGATGAACGAATCAAATGGATGGAATCGGAAGATGGTTATTCTCTTTTATACGATAAAGATAAAAATATTGTTTATGCAATTTTGAATGAAAAAGGCGACATGATACCATCCGATATCAAGGCTTCCAATATAACGAATCGCTCTCCGGAAGTAATTGCCGGATTACGACAAATACCCAAAGGACTCCGGTATAGTAACGGGCAAAAACAAATGCTTAGGCAAATTGAAAAAATAGAGAACAAAACCATTTCATATTCTACCCGTGCCATTGTAGGTACGGCAAGAGCGATTTGCGCTCTAATCGAATTTCCGGATAAACCTTTTACGCATACTTTAGAAGAATTTGAATTACTGATGAATCAATCCGGCTATAACACCAACGGCGCAAGAGGCAGCGTGCGGGATTTTTATTTGGAAAATTCTTATGGACAACTGATTTTGGAAGTAACAGTAACAGGTATTTACACAGCTGCAAAAAATAGAGCTTACTATGGAGAAAACGGAAACGGCAATCTGGATAAACATCCGGACGAATTAGCTAGAGAAGCTGCAAATTTTGCATTTAATGATCCTTCAATCAATCCGTCTGATTTTGATAACGACGGAGACGGCTACCTGGATACTTTTCACTTTATCTTTGCCGGTTATGGCGAAGAATCGGGAGGGGAAGCCGACTGTATTTGGTCGCATAAATCCAATTTATATCCTTCGCTTACTTTCGGTAATAAACAATTAAATACTTATTCTTGTTCTTCCGAATTAAGAGGCAATAACGGCGCAAATATAACGCATATCGGCGCTATATGCCATGAACTTTGCCATATTTTCGGCGCTCCCGATTTTTACGATTCGGATGGGGAAAGTAACGGCGAATTTATAGGAACCGGCGAATGGGATTTAATGGCTATGGGTGCTTGGAATGGAGACAACGCCAATCCCGGCGCCTGTCCTGCCCATATTAATATGTATCAAAAAATTGTTTTTGGCTGGGTGAATCCGGATGTATTGGATGTTCGTCAAAAAATCGTCGATATGCCTAACTCATCGGAAAATCCTGTATCATATATAATTAACACTCCTACGCCTAATGAGTATTTTGTTTTGGAAAACAGACAGAAAAGAAATTTTGATCTTTATCTTCCAGGTCACGGACTACTCATCTATCATGTGAGTATAGCCCAACAAGACATAAGCCGGAATACCGTAAATAACAAACACCCTCAAAAAGTATATCCGGTTTATGCTGCTTCCACTTACGAAATTCCATCAGGCGAACCCAATTCTTATGGATTAATTAACAGCGATTTATGCACTTTTCCCGGAGCGTCTCTCAATAGAACTTTCAACAAAACTACTACTCCGGCAATGCTCACTTGGGGAGGAGAATCTGTTTCAAAACCTATTACCGAAATTACGGAAGAAAATGGTTTGATTTCTTTCCAATTTATGGCGTCTTTACTTAATTTGACGGCTTCTGTCTCGGGAAAACAGCTTACTTTAAATTGGATAACTCCAACTGTTGAAGAAGAAATAAAGGGCTATAATATTTATCGTAATGCCGAATTTATTAATTTTACAAACGGAAATGCTTTCCGCGAAACCCTTGCTCAAGAAGGAACTTATATCTACGGCCTTAGTATTCAATATAAAGACGCCGAATCGGAAAGAGAAGAAATAGAGGTTGTCGTGACTTTTTCAGCTACTCATACAGTGATAAAGAGTGTTGCAATTATTTATCCGAACCCTGTAAAAAAAGGGAATCGTCTGACAATAAATTTAGGTGATAACGGGGGAAAAGCGGATTTGTCGTTTTACGATTTTTCCGGTCGTTTGATTACACAACAACAAATATCAGCATCAAACAACTATTTTATAATAGATTTACCTACAGGAATGTACTTTATCAAAATAGTAAAAGAACAAAGTACAGAAGTCTTTAAATTAACTGTCGAATAAAAAAATTTTTCTACCATGAAAATTAGTTTTAATATTAATTTCTATACGGTTTGGGGTCAATCGCTATATATTACCGGATCTATTACCGAGTTAGGCAATTGGGATATTCGCTCGGCTAAAGAGATGCATCACATAGGAGATGGGAATTGGACCTTGGAATTGAATTTACCCAATCAAGCGGTTGTTTTCGAATACCGTTATTTTATGATATCCAACAATCAATTAATTTTCGAAGAATGGCAAAAAAATCATAAAATCGATATAACGAATGCCAAGCGATCGTATGTATTATTAGACTATTGGCAAAACAGACCGAGGAATATGGCGTTTTATTCCTCCGCTTTCACAAAAAGCTTGTTTGCACATCCTTGCAATAAATATGAAAAAGTAGTCAAAAGCAAAAAGAAAATTTTACTAAAAGTATTAGCACCTAATATTACCAAAAACCAAAGTTTGGCACTTTTGGGAAATCAGGAAGAGTTAGGCAATTGGAACGTCGATAAAGCGCTTATATTAGGTTGTGAAAATTTTCCCGAATGGTGGTTGGAATTGGATGTTACTCATCTCCGCTTCCCCGTCGAATATAAATTGTGCATCATTAACAATGAAGATAAATCGATTGTACGTTGGGAAAAAGGAGAAAACCGGACATTACCCGTTTTGCAGTTCAAAAACAATGAATTGACTGTTATATCGGGGTTGCAATTCAGAGATGAAGAACCCAAATGGAAATGTGCAGGCCTGGTTATTCCTGTTTTTTCACTTCGTTCCGAAAGCAGTTTCGGTATCGGCGATTTTATGGATTTATGTAAAATTGCGGATTGGGTAAAGCTTACCGGGCAAAAAATTATTCAAACTTTACCGGTCAACGATACAACTATGACTCGTACTTGGCTGGATTCTTATCCTTACAACGCAATTTCTATTTATGCATTGCATCCTTTATATTTAAATGTAGATGCTATGGGCGAATTGAAAAATACCCAAAGGAAAAAATTTTACAGGGAAAAACAAATAGAACTGAATTCCTTATCCACAGTCGATTATGAACAAGTAAGCCTCTATAAATGGGAATTTTTTCATGAATTGTACGAACAAGAGGGAGATAAAACAATCGGTTCAAAAGAATTTAAATCTTTTTTTCAAAAGAATGAAAAATGGTTGCTTCCTTACGCCGCTTATTCTTTTTTAAGGGATAAAAACGGCACTGCCGATTTTCATCTATGGAATGAATATGCAGTTTACACCCCAACACGGATAAAAGAACTTTGTAGAGAAGAATCGACTGATTACAACGCAATTGCATTCTATTATTACCTTCAGTTCCACTTAGATAAACAATTGACCCAAGCACGTAATTATTGTTACTCGCACGGAATCGTATTGAAAGGCGATATTCCCATCGGAATCAGTAATATAAGTATAGAAGCATGGACTGAACCTGCGTATTTTAATATTCACTCGCAAGCAGGCGCTCCACCCGACGACTTCTCTGCAACCGGTCAAAACTGGGGATTCCCCACCTATAATTGGAAAGCTATGGAAGCAGACCAATTCGATTGGTGGAAAAAGCGGTTTCGCAAAATGGCGGATTATTTCGATTCTTATCGTATCGATCATATACTTGGCTTCTTCCGAATATGGGAAATACCGGAACAATCAATTGAAGGGCTATTAGGCTATTTCAATCCGTCGATTCCTTTTAGTCGGGAAGAAATTGAAAATGCAGGAATGAAATTCCGGAAAGAAAACCTCATACGCGCTTCCATTCATGAACAAAACTTGCCCGAATTGTTTAAGGAATATACGACTGAAGTAAAACAAATTTATTTAGATCGAATAACGGCGACCCATTTTGCTTTAAAAAGTCCTTTCGACACACAAAGAAAAATCCAAGCCTGCTTCGACGGAAAACATGACGAAAAAAGTCAGCTAATAAAATCCGGACTTTTCGCTATTTGTAATGAAGTTTTGTTTATTGAAGACAAAAAAGGCAATTGTTATCATCCGCGTATATCAGCTAGTTCATCCTTTATTTACAACGAATTGGACAATCAGGACAAATATGCATTCGATTATTTGTACAGGAATTATTTTTACCAACGGCATAACGAATTTTGGAAAGAGCAAGCATATAAGCGATTGATACCTTTAATAAATAGTACAGATATGCTGGTTTGTGGCGAAGACTTGGGAATGATTCCCCAATCGGTGCCGGAAGTTATGCATAAATTACAAATTTTAAGTTTGGAAATTGAACGGATGCCGAAATCGCCGGGAGTAGAATTTACTCCGCTAAAATATAATCCTTATCTTTCGGTTTGTACAACTTCGACTCATGACATGGCAACTCTTCGCGGATGGTGGAAAGAAAATCGAGCTAAGACTCAACGATATTATAATGAAGTACTTGGAAATATAGGAGAGGCGCCCTGGGAATGTACGCCTGAAATTTGCAAACAAATCATTTCTAATCACTTGTTGTCTGGCTCTATGCTGTGCATTATTCCGTTTCAAGATTGGTTATCCATCGACGAAACATCACGAAATCCGGATATTGATTCGGAAAGGATTAACATCCCCACCCATTCCCGTCATTATTGGAGATACAGGATGCACTTGAACATTGAAGAATTGTTAAAAATGGAGCAATTAAATGAGAAAATCAAAGATTTAATCCGATTACGTTCATAAACAAGAATACCTTATTTCATTGTACAAGTGCCGTTGAATACAGCGCCTGCTTCAATGTCTAAGTACTTGGCTATTATTTCTCCCGTAAAAACGACTTGGGCTTTTAAGCTCACAGTTTCATTTACTTCAATATTACCCTTTATTTTACCCATCAGGTCGGCGTTGTTGCAATAAATATTACCTGCTATTTCAGCCTGAGGACCGACAATCACTTTTCCCGAACACTCGATATTGCCTTCTATTTTTCCGTCGATACGAAAATCTTCTTCTGCTTTAACATCTCCTTTAATTAATGTTCCAGGTGTAATAGAATTATGGGCGGTCCCTTGGGGAACAGTATTCTTATTATTCAGCATAAGGATAAATTTTTGTTTGCAAAAATACAATTTATTTGTTAAGAAACAAACAAAAAAGTAATTTTGCATAAAATTAAAAACGATAGACATTAAAAAATGCAATACATCGAATTAAAGGGGATGAATTTTCATGCTTATCATGGCGTGATGGAACAGGAACAGAAAGTCGGAAATACATTTACCGTTGATTTAAAATTGTATGCAGATTTAAGCCGCGCAATCCGGACCGATCATTTGGAAGACACTGTCAATTATGCTTTTATCTATGCCGTTGTAAAAGAAGAAATGCAAATTCCCTCCCGATTATTGGAACATGCAGCCGGAAGAATCGTCCGGCGCATCAAGCAACAATTTCCAACAATCACAGCCGTAGAAATCCGTTTAGCCAAACGCAATCCACCTTTTTCTGGAGATATAAAAGAAGCCGCAATTGTGTTAAAATTATAAACATGTTTCATTTTTTACCTGTTTAAGTTTCATAATCACAAATCCTGTATCATTTTTACAAGGAATCAAGCCTTTTTTTGTTGAGAATTGTTAACCTTGTCGCTAACTTTGCAAAGCGATTTTAAAAATTATTCATTAATTATATCTAAATAATCTAAGATGAAAAGACGAATGTTGTTTTTGCTGGTATTTCTTTTTACCGGCGTGTGTGCATGGGCGCAGACAAGCATTTCGGGCGTTGTACGGTCGGAAACCGATGGAGAAACAATGCCGGGAGTGAGTGTTACTGTGCAGGGAACAGCTTTGGGAACAGTCACCGACATCGATGGCAACTTCTCCATTTCGATTCCTTCGGAAAGGGCTGTTTTGGTATTTACTTACATTGGTTACCAAAAATTAGAAATTTCGGTAACTAATAACTCGGCAAATCTCCAAATTGTGATGAAAGAAGACACACAGCTACTGGATGAAGTAGTAGTTGTAGGGTATGGAACGATGAAGAGGAGCGATTTATCGGGAGCTTCGGTTTCGTTGGGAGAAGACAAAATCAAAGGATCGCTGATTACCAACATCGACCAAGCTTTGCAAGGTCGTGCTTCCGGGGTAACTTCAGTGATGACTTCCGGTGCGCCCGGTTCGGCGGTATCGGTGCGAGTACGCGGACAAGCCACTATTAATGCAGGGGCAGAACCCTTGTATGTTATTGACGGGGTTATTTGGCAAGGAGGAACAACTACAGGCAATGGATTAGGATTGGATTTGGGAAACGGAAGCGCCTCAAGCATCTCGCCCTTGTCCACATTAAATCCGGGAGATATTGTATCGATGGAAATTCTGAAAGATGCTTCCGCTACAGCTATTTACGGTGCACAAGGAGCCAATGGTGTTATATTGATAACCACTAAACGCGGAAAAGAAGGAAAAGCAAGATTCACTTACGAAGGAATGTTTGGCGTACAAAATCAAGTACGCAGACTGGATATCATGAATCTTCGCGAATACGCTACCTATAGCAACGCTCTGATGGCAACTACTTCCGGAGGATTTGAGCAACCCGAATACAGCGATCCCTCGCTGCTTGGTGCAGGAACCAACTGGCAAGACGCTGTTTTCCGTACAGCATTGATGAATTCGCACAACATTTCTGCGCAAGGCGGTAGTGAAACTGTGAAGTACTTTGTTTCGGGTTCATACATGGATCAAGAAGGCACAATTATCGGAACCGATTTCAAACGCTATTCATTCCGCGTCAATTTGGACGCCAAACTCAACAGTTGGCTGACATTGGGACTGAACGCCATGTATGCCGACACGGAAGAACATTTGAACCGCGCCGAAGGAGATGAAGGCGTTTTGACCTACTCCTTACAAACACCTCCCGACATACCGATTTACGATATCTATGGAAATTATGCATCAACCGTGCGCGAAGGATATACTACCATCAACCCCATTGCCATTGCGCAAATAGACGAAAACCTTCTGAACCGTCAAAAACTGAACGGAAATTTCTTTGTAGATATTAAACCGTTAAAACAACTCACCCTACATTCGGAACTGGATTACGACATAGGGAATACCCGGTCTGAACAATGGAAACCCACTTATGATTTTGGAGTAGCCGTACAACGGCCTATCAACCATATTTCATTGCAACGCTCGAATAATCTGTGGTGGGCGCTGAAAAATTACTTGACTTACAACAATACATTTGGAAAACATCATTTGACAGCTATGGTTGGCCAGGAAGCATGGGAATCAAACTGGGAATGGCAACGGATTATCGCAGATAATCTGCCCGGAAACGAAATCCATAATCCAAAGTTGGGAGATCCTGATACACAAAAAATTGATGATGGAATGGGCGATACTGCAATGGCCTCGTTCTTTACTCGCGAAACGTACAACTACGACGACCGCTATTTACTTACTTATACATTCCGATACGACGGATCTTCCAGTTTCGGACCCAAAAACCGCTGGGCGCCTTTCCATTCAGTAGCTGGTGCATGGCGTTTTTCCAATGAACTATTTTTGAATTCGTTAAGAGAAGCTATTCAACTTAGTAACGGAAAATTGCGTATCGGTTGGGGACAAACCGGCAATTCAAGTATCAACGGTGGCTTATGGGACGCATCACTCGAGATGTTTCCTACCGGATTAGGTTCCGGTTACAAGCAAGCACAAATAGCAAACCCGTATGTACAATGGGAAACGCAAAACCAATGGAACATAGGCCTTGATTTGGGTTTCTTTAACGACCGCTTGAATTTGGTGATTGACGCCTACGACAAAACAGCCAACAATCTGTTGATGGAATTACAATTACCAACTTATTTCGGTTCTCGCGGTAACGCAAATTCGGCGCTTACAGCTCCTATGGGTAACTTTGGAACCATAAACAATAAAGGACTGGAAATTTCGATTAATTCGCGCAACATCGACGGTCGAGATTTCAAATGGAGCACCGATTTTCAAATTTCATTCAACAAAAATAAATTAGTAGCGCTTCAAGGCACAGACGCTTCCGGCATCGAAGGATACGGACAATGGAGCGACGTTGTCTGTCTTTCTCCGGTAGGAGGTTCGCTCTATCAATTTTACGGATACATTGCCGACGGCGTTTATAAAGACAAAGCCGATATTGAAAATCATTTATGGGGCGAAATTCCCGAAAACGGATACGACCGCTATGCCACCGTTTTTGCTGGAGACATCAAATACCGCGATTTGAACAACGACGGTAAGATCACTACAGACGACCGGACATTCATCGGTTCTCCCTTGCCCAAATTCACTTACGGATTTAACAATACATTCATTTATAAGAATTTCGACCTGAATATCTTCATACAAGGAAGCTACGGAAACAAAGTTTTCAATGCATTGGATCGCAGCCTTACCGGAATGGGTTATTGGAGTAACCAACTAACCAAAGTCATGGACTTTGCCAATATTGTACCCATTGATCCGGACAAGCAATATCCGATTGACAACCCGTATATCGCAGATCCGAAATACACCATTAATAACTGGTACGAAGACATAGACAACGTTACCTTGTCCAATCCGCAAACAAACATTCCACGCGCCGGACGTTCGCAGTCCTACAATAACGCACGTATCAGCACCCGTTACATTGAAGACGGTTCGTATCTGCGTCTTAAAAATATTGCATTAGGCTATAACCTGCCTACTGCTCTGGCAAAAAAATGGCAATTCGAATCGGTCCGCATTTATATGAATGTACAAAACTTGCTCACACTAACCAAATACACCGGTTACGATCCCGAAGTGGGCATCAACCCGCAAGATTCTGAAGGACGAACATTCGGATTCGATCAAGGGCGCTATCCGGCGCCGAGAACCATATCGTTCGGACTTAATATTTCATTTTAATTTTAATACATAAAAAATATGAAAAAGATAAAATTCATAAAACTGTTACTGCTTATAATCGGTATGGCCAACATATCGTCGTGTGAAGACTTTCTCAATCGCCCCGATAAAGGCAACTACACGCTGGCCAAATTCTATACAAATGACGAACAATGCCTGCAAGCCGTAAATCCGTTATACACAGTGCCCTGGTTTGACTTTTTCCGGGGATGGTTACGTGTAGGAGATTGTCAATCAGGTAATTATTTCATAGAGGATAATGGTTTCTGGTTGCTTACGCCCAACGACGACATGGAAGAAGTAAAAAGCATGGCCGCTTCACTCTGGGCGGTAAACGCACGAGCCAATACAATATTGGAAAATATTGATCTCTACGCCGGTAGCGGAACTACCGAAACAGGACGACATACCGCCAAAGGCGAAGCTCTGGTTTGGAAAGCAATGGCCTATTTCTTTATGGTACGTATTTATGGTGCAGTACCCATTGTACACAACAATACGGAACTGATGAATACCGGAGAATACAACCAACTGTACAGGGCTAAAATTGAAAATGTATATGATTACATCGTAATGACCTTGGAACAGGCCATCGAATGGTTACCGGAAGATAATGCGAAAGGACGCTTGGATAAATATTCCGCTTACGGATTGCTGTCTAAAGTATATCTGACCAAATCGGGCTATGGACGTAACGGCGACCGAAACCAGGATGATTTGGATAAAGCAAAAGAATATGCACAAAAAGTAGTACGTGAAAGCGGACGTGAATTGACGGCTGAATATGCCGACATTTTCCGTGGTAGCCACAATACCGACGACGAAAGCCTGATTGCATGGCGCTGGGTCACTGCCGCCGACAATTACTGGACAGCGATGAATGACTTGCAATGTGATTTGACTCCATCCGGATTTTCCGAAGCAGACTCGTGGGGCAGTTGGACAGGACCATCACTCGATTTGCAAGAAGCTTTCGGCGAAAAATTTGACGGTTCTAACCCGACCGGAGCGCTTTCACCCAATCGCAACAATATCGACAAGCGCCGTAAAGCCACCATGATGATGTACGGCGACGTGTATGAATATTTCTGGCGAAACCGCCCTACAAAAACAAACGCCAGCGAACAGCAGGTAAGCTTTAACCAAGGTTTCGATTTTACCAAATTCTACGGCAACGTATTGGGTACTTTTCATAGCTCCACAGGAGCAAACTGCGTAAAACACATTGTAGGTAACAATGCCGACCACTTAGGCGAATTTGGAGTGCCGATGATCGGACGTGGTACCAGCTTAGCTACTCATATCTTGCGTTTGGCAGATGTTTATCTGGTTTATGCCGAAGCCATTCTCGGTAATGCCGCTTCAACTACCGACGCCGAAGCACTCTGGGCATTCAACGAAGTCCGCAAGCGAGCCGGTATTCCCGAAAAATCGTCCATCACCTGGGAAGACATTTTCAAAGAACGTCGCCTTGAAATGGCATTTGAAGGCGATTTCTGGTACGACATTGTACGTTGGCATTATTACAAGCCTGATGAAGCGCTTGCTTACCTCAACGGACAAAACCGTAAAAATTATGCCGGCCTTGATGATTATTACAGAAATGAAGGTTGGAACTCATGGGGCGTTACAGACGGTTATCCTAAAAATGAAAAAGATGATAAAGGCAATGATACCGGTAAAGTTTCACCGCGCATTAACGAAGAAACACCTGATGGTAAACCGTTTACGCATGCTAAATTTACTATGCCGTTCCCATCGACCGACTTGCAAATGAATCCGCATTTAGCAGAAGACCCGATTGATTACGATTTAAGTCAATACCATTATTAATTCAAAATAATTACAGTCATGAAATTTAATAATATAAATAAAATACTTCCGGTATTACTTTTCTTTTCCTCGCTCCTATTTACATCATGCGAAGAAGAAACGCCCGGAAAATACGAAACGACCGATGGCCTGCCGACGATCCATTACATCCGCTATCAAGACAGCAATTTAGCAGGACAATTGCTCACCGGCGCTTATATGGAAGAAAACATCCTCATTATCGGTGAAAATCTGACAAGTGTTCAGGAAATTTGGTTCAACGATGTAAAAGCCTTGTTGAATGTTAATATGATTACCAAAAACACGCTTTTTGTGAACGTGCCGAAAGATTTACCAACCTTGGAAACCGATAAACTGTATTTTGTTACGGGCGCCAAAGACACGATTGATTACGACTTTGAAGTAAAAATTCCAGCTCCGATACTTACCCGAATCAAATGCGAACAAGTGCCCGAAAGCAGTGAAGCAGTCCTTATCGGAGATTACTTTTTAACTCCCGACTTCAGTCTGATAAAAGTGTTCATCGGCGACTATGAAGTACCCACTTCGGATTTGGTAAGCGTGGAAAAAAACAAAATAGTATTCAAAGCCCCCGCAATGGATATAAAAGGCGCCATTGAAGTAAAAACGCTGTATGGTAGTAGTGGGCGTTCCAAAGATGTTTTCCACGACGACCGCGGTTGGATTATGGACTTTGAAGGTATAGGCAATAAAGGTTACGATTGGGATACACCTTCGTTTGTCGAAAATGATCCCGATTTTGCTTTGACAGGAAATTATGCACGCTTTTCAGGCACTGTTGCTGCCGATGTTTACTCAAATGGCCCTACCGACGCATTGCTTTATTATTTTGGCGGAAATCATGGTTATGGCACTGATAATTTGTTTTCCAGTGATCCGGCTACTTCTACTTTGAAATTTGAAGTAAATGTATTGGAAGCATGGACAGGACTTCCGATGGTATTTTATTTTGCGCCTCCGGTAAATAACAACGACCCGCTTTGGGATCAAAGCAATCAATACGCTCGCGCATTTTGGATTCCCTGGCAAACAACCGGTTCTTATACAACTGATGGTTGGGAAACTATTTCAATTCCTCTTTCTGAATTTAAATATAACAATGCCGGTATAGATATCGGATTTATGGGTGGATCGTTGCAACAACTACCGAATACATTTAATAATTTGGATATTTACCTGACCAATTTCGGACTTGAAAAATTCAATGAAAAAGACGCCGTCGGTACGAACTGCGATCCGGTTATATTAATAGACAACATTCGTGTAGTACCCTAATTACAAATAATTACAATCATGAATAAGAAAAATTTAATATCAAATATTCAGAAAATACTTCTTGTCGTATTTTGTTCGGCTTTTATTTTTTCGGCTTGCGAAAACGAAGAGTTTGACACCAATTCGTTGAGTAGTAAAGAAATAACATTAAAAGCATTCGGTCCGAATCCGGCTTTACGCGGACAAAGATTAAGTTTCGCAGGTACAAACCTGGACAAAATTACCAAAGTAATTCTGCCAAACAATATTGAAATTACCGATATTGAAGTTATTGACGGCAAGTTAATCAAAGTGCTTGTTCCGCAGGAAACCGTAGCGGGAATCATTAAACTGATTGGGCCCAATAATCTCGAATTGAGTTCGAAAGATTCATTAACTATTTCAGAGCCGATTGAAATTACCAAGATGACTCCCCAACCCATCAAAGCCGGTCAAGTTTTAACTATCGAAGGTAATTATTTCAACTTGATAGAAAAAGTTATTTTTTCGGATAAAGTAGAGATAGAAGGGAAAGATTTTATAAAATGGGAACGCACCAAAATTGAGCTTGCACTTCCGGCAGAAGCGCAAACCGGTATTGTTATTTTGGCGAATAACGATCCTATTCCGCTCGAATATCAAACGTTGGAGCCTTTGCAAGTAGTACTCCCATCGGTGAACGAAGTCTTGGACTTAACGGACAAAAAACCCGGTGAAGAGATTGCCACAGCAGGTAAAGACCTGGATTTGGTAGTGAAAGTAGCAATGCCTAACGGTACCGAAACGCCTTTTACGGTAGAAAACGATGCGCTTAAATTTACGCTCCCCAACGACGTAAGCGATGGCGCAATCGTGATGATACCTGCTTCAGGAGTACAAGTAGTAATTGCGAATATAGGCGTTGCAATGCCTGCCCAATTGAAAATCACGCCCAGCGAAGAACTGCGGGACGGCGATGAAATCACAATTACAGGTATAAATTTGGAACTGGTAACCACGATCCAATTCCCCGGAGTAGACGAAGCTGTGGCCCCAAGTTCCCAATCCGCCACCGAAATCAAAGTGAAGATGCCCGAAAAAGCTACAAGCGGCGAGTTGCAACTAAACACAGCAAGCGGTAAAACCGTTCCACTTGCCATTGTGACGCAGAAACCCGACCTCGTTTCCTATAGCCCGAAACCAGCACCAGGAGGTTCCGACGTCGTCTTGCAAGGCCGCAATCTGGACTTAGTCGTTGCCGTAACCTTCACAACTGTAACCGATAGCGTTATAGTAGAAGTTGCGCCTTCCGCACCGGACAACTTGACTGTAACCGTTCCGTTGAATGCCGTTTCGGGAAAATTTGTCCTGACTATGGCAAACGGCGAAACCGTAGAATCCACATTGGAAATAACAGCGCCCCTTTTTGCATACATACCCAACCCGCCGGGGCCAAAAGCTGAAATTCACGCAGGGAGCGCATTAAGTCTTGAAATTGAAAACGGCGATAAATTAACCGATGTACAAATAAACGGCATTTCAGCGAAATATATCCTCGACGCGCCGAAATTGTACATTGCCATTCCCAACAATGCCCGCGGCAACACCGAACTGAAACTTGTTTCCTCCAACGGAGAAGCCGTTTATACCATTCCGGTAATAGGTGCTGGCATTATCGAAACAGTCATTTGGGAAGGACTTTATGAATTGAACTGGGGCGAACCGGTACGTTTGAACAAAGAATATTTCGAAAATGTCCCGGCAGGTTCCAAAATGAAAGTGACTCTATCAACCATAGCTTCCGACGCTTCTATCGCATTTAGCGATGCCAATTGGACAAAATTAACGATCGACCATCCGAATTTTGATCCGCAATGGGGTACGGTAAGCCTTCCCGAAGGCACAACAGAAGTAGAATTTGTTCTTACTGCCGATATTCTCCATACGATTTTGGAGGTTTCCGATGGTTGGAGTCAATCGGCCATACTGTTGACCGGAGCAGGCGCAATTGTTTCTAAAGTATCCATCTTCACAGGAAGTGCGCCGGCTGAAACGGTAATTTCGGAAGAAACGGTCGATTTTGGAAATTGGGCGAATACCTTGCGTATATATAAAGAATCGTTTGAGGGAGTTAGAGCCGGTACAATACTGAAACTCTATTATACAGCAACTGCGGAAAATCCGCAATTTGCATTGCAAGATGCCGCTTGGAGCAAAGTAGCTATCCCCGACGATCCGAATTTTGATCCACAATGGGGATCTGTAAGTGTACCGGCAGACGGTACTACCTACGAAATTGTATTGACACAAGCCATTCTGGATGTAATATTAAACGTCAGTGACGGCTGGTCAACAACGGCTATCATTTTCGGAGGTCAGAACATGATCGTTTCAAAGGTAACATTAATTAATTAACAAAGAAAAAACAAACGACAAGGGTGAAGTGTAAAGCTTTGCCCTTGTTTTTCAATCGTTCATAAAAATCAATTAAAAACAAAACGATAAGGAAACACAATCTGTAAGATTGTAAAACCAACATGAACTATAAATTATTATTCATAGTAGGATTTATTGCGCCGCTCTTTTTTGCCTGCGACGACAAAGACAACAACGATCTCCTTGAGGAGGAATCCGTAGCGGCATTAGTTTCAACTGTTCCGGCAAACAACGCTGTGGTTTCGCCGCAGACCGATAGCGTCGTTTTTACTTTCGACAGGAAAATTACCGTCATTGATGAAACAAAAATGAAGTTGAACGGAACTGATGTCGAGGAAGCGATTGCTTCGGAAAATACATTGACCGTATATTTGGATCGATTGGACGAAAAAACGGAATACACGCTCATACTGGAAAAAAATTCCATAAAAGCCTTGCCCGGTAAATTGAATCCCGAACCGTTTTCCCTGACTTTTACCACAGACGCTTTACCGCCGGTGGAAGTCAGCGCCTTAGTAACAAAAACCCCTTCCCCCGAAGCCGTAAAACTATACAATTTCCTGAAAGAAAATCATGGAAAAAAAATCATTTCCGGTACAGTTGCCAACGTCAACTGGAATACCAACGAGGCCGAATGGGTCTATCATCACACAGGGAAATACCCTGCCCTGAACGCTTTCGATTACATCCACCTCTACGCCTCTCCTGCCAACTGGATTAATTACGAAAATACCCAAGTCGTGGAAGACTGGTGGAACAACAACGGAATAGTCGCCGCTATGTGGCACTGGAATGTACCTGTCGGTCAGGGAAGCAACAATTATGAGTTTTATACGGACAAAACTTCGTTCGATATTTCCAAAGCCGTTCGGGAAGGAACTTACGAAAACGGCGTAATCAAAGCCGATTTGGAAAAAATAAGCAATAACCTTTTACTTTTGAAACAAAAAAATATACCCGTCATCTGGCGACCCCTGCACGAAGCCGCCGGAGGATGGTTTTGGTGGGGCGCAAAAGGCGCTCAACCTTGCAAAGAGCTTTGGAAAATCATGTTCGACTTCTTTCAGGAAAAAGGATTGAACAACCTGATTTGGGTCTGGACAGCCGAACTCAACGACAATGATTGGTATCCCGGCGACGAATATGTGGATATCATCGGACGGGATATGTACAACAAACCGGAAGCCCGCGGAATGTTGCAAGAATACAACGCATTGAAAAACCGTTTCCCCCATAAAATAATCGCCCTCAGCGAATGTGGAAACGTGGCCGGAATTACCGAACAGTGGAACGCCGGCGCTACGTGGTCGTGGTTTATGTCGTGGTACGATTACGAAAGAACAAATAACCTTTCCGGAAGCGCTTTCAACAGTGAAGCGCATCAACATGCAAACGCCGCCTATTGGAAAAACGCTTTCGCCAACGAAAAAGTAATTTCACGCGGCGAAATACCATCACTAAAATAACAAGTAAAATGAAATCAGAAAAAACAAAAAACCGGAAAAAAAATCTATTGTTTGCTTGCCTGCTCACAATTTCCGTTTTCGCCTGCGAAAGAGCAAACAACCATCCGGCAGAACAGGACGTCGATACTACTTTCGTGGGCAAACATGGTCAATTAGCGGTAAAAGGCGCTTCATTAACCGACCGGAACGGAGACACAATTGTTCTGCGCGGCGTGAGTCTAGGATGGCATCAATGGTGGCCGCGTTTTTACGCCAAAGAAACAGTAGAATGGCTGAAAAAAGACTGGAAACCGAACCTCCTCCGGGCAGCTATCGGCGTTGAACCGGATGGAGCTTACCTGCGGCAACCGGAAAAAGCGATGCAATGCCTGACAACGGTAATTGATGCGGCGATTGAAAACGATATGTATGCAATCATCGATTGGCACGCACATTACATTCACCTCGAAGAAGCAAAAACATTTTTCACCCAAATCGCCACTAAATACAAAGACACGCCGAATATCTTTTACGAAATATTCAACGAACCGTGGGACGATATGCCTTGGCCGGACGTAAAAGCCTATTCCATAGAGATTATTAAGACCATTCGTTCCATTGACAAAGACAACATCATTCTCGTCGGTAGTCCGCATTGGGATCAGGATGTACACATTGTCGCCGACGACCCGATTACCGGTTACGACAACATCATGTACACCCTTCATTTCTACGCCGCCACCCATAAACAGGATTTGCGCAACAAAGCCGCTTATGCCCTCTCAAAAGGCTTACCCCTTTTCGTATCGGAATGCGCCGGCATGGAAGCCTCTGGCGACGGACTTATCGACCAAATGGAATGGAGTAGTTGGCTGCAATGGATGGATGAACACCGACTGAGCTGGGTAGCCTGGTCGATTTCAGACAAAGACGAAACTTGCTCCATGATAAAATCCCCAGCTTCGCCCGCAAGTAACTGGACGGACAATGACCTGAAAGAATGGGGGCTTCAAATCAGAAAAATAATGAGAGAAAATTGAAGATACATTTTATTAATAAAAACAATTGAAATGAAAAAAACGATTTTAATCTATTTTCTATGCAGTCTGTCTGTTGTAGTACAGGCAGATAACTTTCCGGATCTGTCTTTCCATATCCGGGACAACTGGGTATTTTACGGAGATGAAAAAGGAACAATTGCAGTTGTCCTACAAAACCAGACAAACCAATCAATTGCATCGCAAATTCATCTGGACATTACTTCCGACGACTATCTGCCGGTATATTCTTTTTCACAACAAATTAAAATATATGCAAATGACTCTATTCAAACAACTTTCACATTCGCTTTCCCTGCGCCGGGTTTCTACCGTTGCTGCATCTACCAGGAAACAAACGGACAAAAAAGTGAAGAAAAAAAATTCAACATCGGCTATGAACCCGAAAAGATTATCTCTCCGGGGGATGCCCAACCCGATTTTCAATCATTTTGGGACAGTACCCGAAAAGAATTAGACCAGGTAAAACCGGAGTACCAACTGTCCGAATTGAAAAAATCCTCCTCCAAGATCAGAAAAGTGTATCACGTAAAAATGAAATCCTTTGGTAACGAAACCATTGAAGGATACTACGTTGTTCCTGTCAAAAAAGGAAAACACCCCGTCATCATTTCCTACATGGGTTACGGTTCCAAACCTTGGATTCCTAATCCGGACAACAATCCCGGTTTCGCTGAATTTGTCCTCTCCACACGCGGGCAAGGACTATTGGAAGCCGGAAACAAATACGGCAAATGGATTACATACGGATTGGAAAGCAAAGAAACATACTATTACCGCGGCGCTTTCATGGACTTGGTGCGCGCCATCGACTTCGTATCCTCCCGCCCGGAAATAGATACGGAAAAAATCGTCGCCGAAGGCGGAAGCCAAGGAGGCGCTTTCACTTTAGCCGCCTGCGCTTTAGACCATCGAATTAAAGCTGCTGCGCCTTTCATCCCCTTCCTTTCCGACTACAAAGACTATTTCAAAATCGTCCATTGGCCCAGAGTAGATTTTGAAAACTACCGGAAAGAAAATCCTTCCGTTACTTGGGACCATATCTACGAAGTATTGAGCTATTTTGACATTAAAAATCTGGCGCCGCAAATCCAATGCCCTGTTATTATGGCTGTCGGATTGCAAGACGAAGTTTGCCCCCCGCACACCAATTTTGCCGGATACAACCGGATAAATTCGGAAAAACAATATTATATTTTCCCCGATCAGGGACACGATGTGCCTGCTTCCTGGTGGGAAATCCGATACCAATTCTATCAAAAAATACTGGAATAATGATAAAAAAAGGAATAATTGTTTTTTTAGCTTTATTAGCGTGTATGAAAATTTCAAGAGCAGATAATCCTGTTTACAAGGATAAAAATCAGCCGCTTGACAAGCGAGTAGAAGATTTATTAAGCCGCATGACCTTGGAAGAAAAAATCGGGCAAATGAACCAGTTCGTCGGATTGGAACACATTCGCAATGCCGAACGGAACATGACGGAAGAAGATTTGAAAAATAACACCGCCAACGCCTTTTATCCGGGCGTATCTACCGAAGAAATAGAACGCCTGACCAAAGAAGGACTGATCGGCTCTTTTCTCCATGTCATCACCATTGAAGAGGCCAACTATCTGCAAAATTTAGCCATGCAAAGCCGACTCAAAATCCCTTTAATCATTGGAATAGACGCTATTCATGGAAATGCGAATGCGCCAGACAACACCGTCTATCCGACCAATATCGGCCTGGCTTGCTCGTTCGACACGCTAATGGCTTACCAAATTGCTCAACAAACCGCACGCGAAATGCGGGCTATGAACCTGCATTGGACTTTCAACCCTAATGTTGAAGTCGCCCGCGACCCCCGCTGGGGGCGAGTTGGCGAAACATTCGGCGAAGATCCCTATCTGGTCTCCTTAATGGGAGCGGCAACCACGCGGGGATATCAAGGAAATTTTTCTTCCGAAAATGTCTTAGCCTGCATCAAACATTTTGTAGCCGGAAGCGAACCTGTCAACGGAGCAAATGCTGCTCCCGCCGACCTCTCGGAACGAACCCTACGGGAAATATTTTTCCCGCCCTTCAAAGCCGGAATTAATGCAGGAGGAGGTTCTCTCATGACTGCCCACAACGAAGTAAACGGCGTGCCGGCGCACGAAAACGAATGGTTGATGGAAGACGTCTTGAGAAAAGAATGGGGTTTCAAAGGCTTTGTTGTCAGCGACTGGATGGATATCGAACACCTCTACGACGTTCACCATACGGCCCCATCACTGAAAGAAGCCTTTTACCAAAGCATTATGGCAGGAATGGATATGCACATGCATGGTATTCACTGGAACGAGCAAGTGGGCGAACTAGTGAAAGAAGGACGGATTCCCCTCTCCCGAATCGACCAATCGGTACGGCGCATTCTATCTGCCAAGTTCCTGTTGGGATTATTCGATGAAAATGCCTATTGCGACCCGGAAAAATCAATGAAAATCCGCCTAAGCGACGAACACCGGAAAACGGCATTGGAAGCGGCTCGTAACAGCATCGTTTTACTGACCAACAACGGCATCCTGCCTTTAGACGAAAAAAAATACAAAAAAATAATGATTACCGGCATCAATGCCGACGACCAGAATATTTTGGGCGACTGGTCGAGTCTCCAAAAAGAAGAAAATGTAATCACTGTCCTGGAAGGGTTGCAAATGATAGCGCCTAACACCAATCTCACATTTATCAATCAAGGATGGGACCCGCGCAACATGGACGTTGCAAAAGTAGAAGAAGCCGCTACGAAAGCTCGGGAAGCCGATTTGAATATCGTCGTTGCCGGCGAATACATGATGCGCTTCCGTTGGAACGAACGTACCAGCGGCGAAGATACCGACCGATCGGACATTCACTTAGTCGGCTTGCAAGAAGAATTGATTCAAAAAGTAAAAGCATCCGGAAAACCGACCATCGTCATACTTATATCCGGACGACCACTGGGCGTCGAATGGGCGGCAACCCATGCTGACGCTTTGATAAACGCATGGGAACCGGGCATGTACGGTGGGCAAGCCATTGCCGAAATCCTTTACGGAAAAGTAAATCCATCGGCAAAATTGGCGGTTACCATTCCCCGGCACGCCGGACAAATACAAATGGTTTACAATCACAAACCCTCGCAGTATTTCCACGGTTACAAAGAAAGCCCCAATACGCCGCTCTTCCCGTTTGGGTACGGCTTAAGCTATACCACCTATCAATACGGCGACATCCAATTAGATAAAATGGAAATCACAGACAACGAAACCGTTTCCGTAAGCATTCCGGTCACCAATACCGGATCGCTTCCGGGCGTAGAAATCGTGCAACTATACATCCGCGACGAATACAGCACAGTAACCCGTCCGGTGAAAGAACTGAAAGACTTTATTCGGATATATTTAAGACCGGGAGAAACCAAAACAGCGCAATTTACCCTCACTCCAGGCAAATTAGGATTTTTAGACAAAAAGATGCATTGGGTGATTGAGCCGGGAACATTCCAAATAATGACCGGCTCTTCTTCCGACAACAAAGATTTGAAAACCGCAATCCTCACCGTAAAAGCTTTTCATGCTCCTGCCGACCGGAACGCAACTCCCGAAACACGAGCCTTGCACAGCCGCCTGCTCCGACTTTTGGATAAAGGTATTATGCTTGGACACCAAGATGGATTGGCTTACGGACACAACTGGTACAACGAACCTAATCGATCGGATATACACGACGTTACCGGAAAATACCCGGCGGTCAACGGTTGGGATATCGGACACATCGAACGGGGCCGCGAATATAACCTGGATTCTATTTATTTCGAAAACATGAAACGTTATATGCAGGAAGGGCATAACCGAGGATCTATTAACACCGTCAGTTGGCATAGCGATAATATTGTAACCGGTCGTAATGCCTGGGACTGCACGCGGAACGACGTAGTCAAATCGGTGCTTCCTGGAGGTGAAAATCACGCAAAATACTTGGGATGGTTAGATCGGATTGCCGATTTCTTCCTCGACTTAAAAGACGACGAAGGAAATTCGCTCCCTATAATATTCCGCATGTTCCATGAACATTCCGGCGACTGGTTCTGGTGGGGAAGCAAACAATCAACGCCGGAAGAATACAAACAACTGTGGATAACAACCGTAAAATACCTCCGCGATACAAGAAACGTACACAACCTTTTATATGCTTTTTCTCCTTCCGAAACAAAAAACATCAGCGAATACATGGAACGTTATCCGGGCGATGATTATGTGGACATCGTAGGATTCGACTGTTACGCCAACGGTGAAAACGAAAAACAACAACCGAAAAAAATATTTCAACAAATAGAAAAATACAAAAAAAACTTGAAGATCAACTTGGATATAATAACCGCTTATGCGGAAAAATCCGGAAAAATCCCGGCGATTACGGAAACCGGAATGGAGAAAATTCCTTATTCGGAGTATTTTACCGACGCCGTTTACAATACTATCAAAGATTATAAAATAGCATACATTTTATTTTGGAGAAACGCCTACAACCGTCCCTCCCATTTTTACGTTCCGTATCCGGGAAGCCCGGGTGAAGCGGATTTCCGCACATTTTCCGCTTTACCCAAAATACTTATGGGGAATTATGAATTATGAGTATAAATTATAAGTTATGGAGATATTTGAACAGCAAGTAAAGCAATTATTTGAGAAGCACGAAATATTGTTGTCCCGAAAAAACGAAAAAAAATCAACGACCAACGGGATTTATCAACGATACAAAAACCCGGTTTTAACAGCAAAGCATACGCCTTTAATTTGGCGATACGATTTCGATCCCGAAACAAATCCGCGATTATTGGAACGCATCGGGATAAACGGAACTTTTAATTCGGGAGCTATTCGTTGGAACGACAAATATGTGCTACTTGTCAGGGTAGAAGGCAACGACCGCAAATCGTTTTTTGCCGTAGCCGAAAGTCCCAACGGTATTGATAATTTCCGGTTTTGGGATTACCCGCTTTCCCTTCCCGTTCTTTCTCCCCAAGACAGGAACGGAGAAGAAATTGAAACCAATGTCTATGACATGCGGCTGACCCGGCACGAAGACGGATGGATTTATGGTTTGTTCTGTGCCGAACGGAAAGACCCACATGCTGTCCCCGGCGACTTATCGTCAGCAATTGCTTCCTGCGGAATTGCCCGTACCCGCGACTTGATTAACTGGGAACGGCTCCCCGATTTGAAATCCGCATCACAACAACGAAATGTAGTGCTTCATCCCGAATTTGTGAATGGAAAATATGCACTATATACCCGTCCTCAAGACGGATTTATCGACGCCGGTTCCGGCGGAGGCATCGGTTGGGCTTTAGTAGAAGACATGACAAAAGCAGAAATCAAAGAAGAAAAAATCATCAACTTCCGTCGATACCACACCATCAAAGAAGTTAAAAACGGAGAAGGGCCTCATCCTATCAAAACGCCTCAAGGCTGGTTGCATCTGGCTCATGGCGTTCGGGCATGCGCCGCGGGGCTTCGTTATGTCCTTTACCTGTACATGACCGACCTGAAAAATCCGGCAAAAGTGATCGCCGAACCAGCCGGCCATTTCCTGGCGCCTAAAGGCAAAGAACGGATCGGCGATGTATCCAATGTCTTGTTTTCCAACGGCTGGATTGCCGACGAAGACGGAACGGTTTATATCTATTATGCCTCCTCCGACACCCGGATGCATTTGGCAACCTCCACCATCGACCGTTTAGTCGATTATTGCCTGAACACACCTGCCGACGGCGAATGTTCCCAAACATCGGTAGAAACAATCATCAAATTAGTAAATAAAAATGCGGCCTTTTGCCATTTGCCTTGTAGCTAAAAAACATTGATTATGGAAACATTTCGATTAGAACTGCACAACGAGCTGGTAAACAATATTCTCCCCTATTGGATAAAAAATATGGTGGACGGGGAGAACGGCGGTTTTTATGGACGTATCGACGGAAACGAGCGTTTACATAAACACGCCAATAAGAGTATTGTGTTGAACGCCCGGATACTTTGGACTTTTTCTGCCGCTTACCGTCTCGAAAAAAATTCGCAATACTTAGAAATAGCCAAACGCGCCTATCAATACATCCTCGATTATTTTACCGATAAAGAATACGGCGGAGTATATTGGGAAGTAGATAGCAAAGGAAATCCGGTAAATCTACGGAAACAGACCTATGCACAGGGATTTGCTTTGTACGGATACTCCGAATTTTACCGGGCGACCGGCAAACCCGAAGCTTTGGAAATAAGCATCGCCTTATTCCGGCTTATCGAAAAACAGGCGCACGACCCTGTATATGGCGGTTATTTGGAAGCATTTCAACGCGATTGGCAAGCCATTGGCGACATGCGTTTAAGTGAAAAAGATGCCAACGAAGCGAAATCCATGAATACGCATCTTCATATCTTGGAACCTTATACCAATCTGCTCCGGGTATGGAAAGACCCGGATTTAATCAAGGCGCAAAAAGAGCTGATACAAATTTTTTGTCACCACATCATTCACCCCGAAACCCATCACCTAAACCTTTTTTTCAACGAGCAATGGGAAGTCAAATCTTCCCTCGTTTCTTATGGACACGATATTGAAGCGGTTTGGTTACTCTATGAAGCTGCGGAAACATTGAACGATGAAATCCTTTTGAAAAGGATAAAACCGTTGGTCATACAACTGATTGAAGCGGCTTATGAAGGGATACGGGAAGACGGAAGTCTGATTTATGAAGCCGAAAGAATGCACGTTGACGCAGACCGTCATTGGTGGGTACAAGCAGAAGCAGTGGCCGGTTCCGTTTATGCTTATCAAATCACCGGAAACCCAAAATACTTGGACACAGCAAAAAAATGTTGGGAGTACATCAAACAATACATCCGGGACGAAGAAAACGGCGAATGGGTTTGGAGCGTTTTCCCTGACGGCAAACAAAACCGGACGGACGATAAAGCCGGCGCGTGGAAATGCCCTTACCACAACGCTCGCATGTGTATGAATGGGAGTTATGAATTATGAGTTATGAAAGAGATATTGTTAAATGGAGTAGATATTGCAATCATTGCAATTTATTTGGGTTTTCTCATTTTCATCGGTTTATATTTGAAAAAGAGAGCTTCCAAGAATTTAGAATCATATCTTTTAGGAGGTAAATCATTGCCTTGGTACATGTTAGGCTTATCTAACGCTTCGGGAATGTTCGATATTTCGGGGACAGTCTGGTTAGTAGCCATCACTGTAGTTTACGGACTCAAGAGCATTTACATTCCCTGGTTATGGCCTGTATTTAACCAGATATTTTTAATGGTCTATCTCTCTGCCTGGTTGCGCCGTTCGGAATGTACCACCGGAGCCGAATGGATTGCTTTTCGGTTTGGAAATGGCAAAGACGCCCGGTTTTCGCACGCCATCATTGTCATTTTTGCCGTCATTTCCTGTCTGGGAATGTTGGCTTACGGCTTTATCGGAATGGGTAAATTCGTCGAAATATTCCTGCCGTTGAAGACGGTTTTTCCTTTCCTCGCCTCTGCTCCGGATGCATATATACCTCATTTATGGGGAATTACATTTACTTTATTTGCGGTATTCTATGCTTTGTTAGGCGGAATGATGTCTATTGTCTGGGCAGACGTAGCCCAATACATCATCATGACTTTAGCTGCCATTACCATAGCCATCATTGCGATTATGCACATCACTCCCGAAACATTTCATCACCTGCTTCCTGACGGATGGATGTCGCCCGGTTTCGGTAAAACCCTGGAACTGCATTGGCAAGGCGTTTTTTCGGAATTTAACCGGACGATTAGCGATTCGGCATACCATATTTTCAGTTTCTTCTTTGGGATGGTTCTGCTGAAAGGTATTTTGGCTTCCGTAGCAGGTCCTGCTCCTACCTACGATATGCAAAAAATCCTTTCTACCAAAAATCCGCGCGAAGCCTCTTTAATGTCCGGTTTCGTAAGCATCATTTTAATGCCCGTCCGTTACCTGATGATTGCCGGTATTGCCGTATTAGGTCTTATTTTGTTCAAAGACATCGAACCGGGCATCCGGAACTTAGATGGCCTCATTGATTTCGAGCTGGTGCTTCCTGCCATTATCGCCCATCCCTACATTCCTGTGGGTCTGACGGGAATAGTAATCGCCGGACTTTTAGCTGCTTTCATGTCCACTTTTGCCGGAACCCTGAATGCCGCGCAAGCTTACATTGTTAACGATATTTACATCAAATTTTTCAGGCCGCAGGCAAGTCCCAAACAAGCAACTCATGCCAATTACATCGTCGGAATTGTAATTGTTCTCGTCAGCATTTTTTTCGGCGTCGTAGCGCAAAACGTGGATCAGGTGTTGCAATGGGTTACGAATGCGCTTTACGGCAGTTACATTGCCGCCAACATCCTGAAATGGCATTGGTGGCGGTTCAATTCCCGCGGTTTTGCCTGGGGAATGATTGCCGGTATGATTCCCGCCCTGATTTTACCTTTGGTCATGACGCATATCGTTGCCGGATTGCCTTCTCAATGGACGCTGCTGAGCGAGCCGTTGTACTATTTTCCGATTATCCTGTTGTTTTCCGTAGTTGGTTGCCTCTTAGGAACTTATTCAGCTCCCCCTACCGAAACGGAAGCATTGAAAAACTTTTACAAGAAAACCCGTCCCTGGGGATTTTGGGCGCCGGTCACTGCCTTAGTCGAAGCAGAAGATCCGAATTTTAAACGAAACCGGAACTTCAGGCGCGACCTGGTGAATGTAGTCACCGGTATCATCTGGCAAACGGGATTGGTTGCAGTTCCTATCTATTTGGTATGTAAAGAATTTACTTTTGCCGGTATCGGTGCGATGATTATCCTGGCCACATCGGTCGTGCTTTACAACAATTGGTATAAGAAGCTGGAAAATTAGGAGGAAAAGAAAGGAATTTAATCCACATTGCAACCTGTCAAATTATAAAAATCTGCAAATAAGCCAAAGCAATTTTTCACAAACCGTCAATGAGGTGCGCAGAAAATAAGTTTCGCTTAACCTGTTGGACGCGACACCTTTTTTTAGCTACCAGGTCATGGACTTTAGCTTACGCACTTCAGCGACGACATTTCATAACCTGCAGACGCTTCATTTTGCTCATCCAAATACAGATGGAGCTTTCTGCTTTCTTCTTTTACATCTACCAACTCAAACGAAATGGCTATCTCTTCCGGCAATATGTAAATCTGCCAAATTCAAATAGGGATTCGCTTTTTTCATAACGCAAAGCTATAAATCTTTTCCTTTATCCAAACACAGGATTTTGCTGGTGCTCCGAAATAAAACTAAATATCACCAACCATTTGGTTATTATAAATTTACATTTACTTATTAACAAATATGACGAAGATAACAATAGTAGAATATTCTGAAAGTTTTTCAGAATAGGCAAATGAAGTTTTTAGAAAAAACGATAAACATTTTGTTAAAAATAGTAAAAGAGTTGTCGAATTCTGAAATTGCAGATATGTTATTAGCTGATAAATTTGAACTATCAGATATAATTCACTTATTATCAATTAAAAGAGCAAAATCTATTGCAAATATTTCGAACAAAAAGTTCAAGTATTAAAATTATTGGTACATTAAAGTATATAGATGGGATAAATAAAAAACACCACTGAAAGTCCCTATTTTAGTCCTTCTTGTTTGCAATAGATTGACTTTCAATATTACTTGTGGAGTTGGAGGGATTCGAACCCTCGTCCAAACGAGGAATTAATTTGCTTTCTACATGCTTATCCTTACTTAGGTTTTCGACTCAATACAAGATTAAGGCCACCAATATTGAGCTTATCCTTTGAATTTCGCCTGAAGCCCAAGGTTCACTTCACGCTATCTCCGATATAGCTGCACCACCGAGTCGGATCGCTTCGAAGCCACAGCTCCGGGTGATGTCTCGTTCCGCCTCCTTGAGACAGAATAAAGCTTAAGATCTACTATACTTCGATCAAGCAGCGAGAGCGTAATTATTTTCGCCAGTTAATTTTTTGTCATTCAAGATTTAAGCGCTGAACAACGATGCGCTGCATGCTTACAAACCACTTCTACCCGCTGTCAAAACCGGTCAACCCCATGATTTTTTAACTATCTTGCTCTCAGAAAAAAACAAAACAACTAGCAGAAAACAACTAACTGATTTAAGAAACAAACTAGTAACAAAATTACAGATTTTGGATATTGTTTTGTTTCTTTTCCGCTGCAAAGGTATGCCATTTTTTTTGATAGTGCAAACATTCTTGAGGCTATGTTATAAAATAATTATAATAGGGATAAAAAACGTCCAATAAATTTATACAAATTAAAAAAAGACATACCTTTGCCAAAACAATAAAAGATATGGCAAAGGAAAGACTAAAGGTAACCGTAGCGGCGGAAGAAATAGCCGGTCAATTACGCAGGGATGAGAAGTTTTCACAGGGGGTGAGGCTGTATGCGGTCTATCAGATAGCATTAGGGAAAAAAGCCGAAGAGTTGCAAAGTGTATATAATACGAGCCACAAAACCATATGCAACTGGGTACACCGGTTTAATGCTCATGGCGTTGACGGCTTGAAAGAACGTCCTCGCAGAGGTCGTCCGAGTCGTCTGGGCAGGGAAGAAAAAGCGCAATTAAAGCAGGTTGTATTGTCAAGTCCGGAAGAAGAGGGATTTTCGAGCGGCACATGGACATGGGCGTTGGTATCGGAATACATTCGCCGCACATTTTGTGTCAGCTATAAGAAGGCTCAAATATACAATATATTACATTCGATTGGCTTAAGTTATCAAAAAGGGAAAGGCTTTTTCCCCGAAGCCGAAGAGCGTGTAGAGGCAGTTTCTGCAATAAAAAAAACTTCAGGAACGAAGCGCCGGCAGTGTGGTGTTGTTTGAAGACGAGGCCTCGCTGTCCAATACGGCAGGTGTTTCGTATGCGTGGTCGGAAAAGGGGAAACAGCCCAAAGTGTTTCAGTCTCAGCGCAAGCGCGAGCGAAGAACCCTTTTCGGGGCAGTCAATCCGCACAGTGGCGAACTGATCGTGGATACGGCGGAGAGTGGTACCACAAAAACATTTTTCAGTTTTCTTGTTAAATGTGTACGGGCTTTCACCGGGAAAAAGATATATATGGTGCTAGACAATGTCCGTTTTCATCACGCCAAACGTTTAAAACCAGTATTAGAACGTTACAGGGAGAGCATAGAACTGATATTTTTGCCGTCGTATTCGCCTGACTTGAATCCGATTGAGCGGGTATGGTGGTTAATTCGAAAACAGGTGACCCACAACAGATGGGTGAAATCAATGGAGCAACGCCTGATAGACTTCCATGAATGGCACGAGCATACCTCCGGACAACAGATAATGTCGGTCTGCAATCTAATTGAAAATATTTATTAGACTTAATATAAAATGGAAGACCATCACAATGCACTGGCAGACGCAAAGGCTTGCGCTCTGGTTTATATCGAATATTTAATAAGGAGTGGATCCGGATGCGTTACAGTATCCCGAAAAAAAACAAAAATCTTATCCTCGCAATTCATTCGATAAACAAAAACGTGAAATTTCACATGAAACAAAAATGCAGGATTTATCAATCGTTAATAACAGGGATACTGTTTTCTATGACAAAAAAATTGTTCTGACAGGTATATTTGACCGTTTTTCCTCTCGTGAAGATTTAGCATTTTTACTAAAAAAATACGGTGCTGATATTAATACATCTATATCCCGTAAGACAGATTATGTAATCATTGGTAAAAATTTCGGATCTTCTAAAATGAAGAAAATAAAAAAATTACAGGAAGCAGGAGAAAAAGTGGCGATCATGGAAGAAAATCAGCTATACAACATATTAGATTCTATAAATTAAACACTTATGGCAAAAAAGCAATTAGTAAAGATTACATCCGAAGGATAAAATAAAGATATAAAGTAGCGTCCTCGCTACGCCGGATGCAGGCGGTTCATTCAGGCGTTGGCGAATAAGCGGAAATAAAAAATATAGTAACTATTCAGCCGTAAAAAAAAGCAAGGCTTTACCCACTAAAATTAAAAAAGTTTCGTTTAAATAAAATAACGACAAAAAAAGTGCAGATAGCGCCTGATATTACCCTGTTATTAAACACAGTGAAAAAACAGAGCGAGGAGATCTCCCTGTTGAAAAAGCATATTGCCTGTCTGGAAGAAAAACTGTTTCGTTACGAGCATCCGAAAAACAG